>NZ_JBZAYE010000149.1:0-14013 GCF_058244205.1 Variovorax sp. 20P10.2.4 | reverse complement strand
TCGCCCGGCGCGCTGCCGGAGCTCGGGCCGATCGGCATCGAGGGATCGCTCGACGCGGTGGTCCATGCGCTCGATGCGCTCGCGGCCGACCTGTGCCCACGCCTCGGCGGAGCACCGGCGATGGCTGCGGTGTCGCAACGCACGCTGCGGCGCCGCTTCGACGCCAGTGTCGGGCTGGGCCCGAAGGCCTGGCAGGCGCTGCACCGTTTTCGCGGCGCGCTGCTCGACCTCGCGCGTTCGCCGGCCAGCCTCGCTGATACCGCGCAGGCGCGCGGCTATGCCGACCAGTCGCACATGTCGGCCGACTTCCAGCGCCGCGCCGGCACCTCGCCCGGTCGCTTCGCCGCGCGCTCGCGCGCCGAGGCCGGCGGCGATGTTGGCCGATTCTTCCAAGACCCGGCGCTGCGGCAGCGGGTACACACCCTGGTTTCCACGTGATGAACGGAGCGATTCCATGGTGCGAGAGACGATCGACCCCGCCGATGCGCAACGGGTGAGGGCCAGCTTCGAGCGGCAGAACGCGATGCGCGCGCTCGGCATCGAACTGGTCGCGGTGCGGGCCGGCGAGGTCGAGCTGGCGATGCCGGCCGCCGAGCGGCTGACCCAGCAGCACGGCTTCCTGCATGCCGGCATCGTCGCCACCGGGCTCGACAGCGCCTGCGGCTACGCGGCCTTCTCGCTGATGCCACCCGAGGCGGCGGTGCTCACGGTCGAGTTCAAGATCAACCTGCTGGCCCCGGCGGCCGGCGAGCGCTTCGTGTTCCGCGCCGGCGTGACCAAGGTGGGCCGCACGATCAGCGTGAGCGACGGTCGCGCCTATGCGCTGCGCGAGGGGAAGGAGTCGCTGATCGCGACCATGACGGCCACGCTGATGGCGGTGGTGGGGCGCGAGGACATCCGGCACTGACCGAGCGCCGAGGCCGGATGCCGCCGGCGCGTTGAACGCCCAACAAGGCGCACTTTGCGAATGCCAAATTGCGCATTCCGCCGGATCGGGCAATGCTGCGGCCATGACTACCGAGACCTCCGTCGACCTCCGGGCCTGGATCGGCCGCACCGAGCGCAGGGGCGACGACGTGGGCGCCGCGTCGCTGTCGGCGCTGGCCGCCACGTTCGACCGGGATGACCTCGCCTTCAACCTGGGCAGCGACGTGCCCCCGTTGTGGCACTGGCTGCACTTCATCCCGCTGGCGCGCCAGGACCAGATCGGCGTCGACGGCCATCCGCTGCGCGGCGGCTTCCTGCCGCCGATCGCGCTGCCGCGCCGCATGTGGGCCGGCGGCGAGCTGCAGTTCCACCATCCGCTGCAGGTGGGCGACGAGATCACGCGCCAGTCGCGGATCCTCGACGTGGATGCCAAGCAGGGCAAGAGCGGGCCGCTGGTCTTCGTCAAGGTCCGCCACGAGATCTCGAATGCCAGGGGCCTGGCCATCACCGAGGAGCAGGACATCGTCTACCGCGGCATGCCGGCCGCGGGCGCGCCCGCCCCGGCGGGCAAGAGGGCGGCGACGGACGAGGACTACCGCGAGACCGTCGTGCCCGATCCGGTGCTGCTGTTCCGCTACTCCGCGCTGACCTTCAACGGCCACCGCATCCACTACGACCGGCCCTACGCCACCGAGGTGGAGGGTTACCCGGGCCTGGTGGTCCATGGCCCGATGGTGGCCACGCTGCTGCTGGGGCTCGCGAGCCGCCAGTTGCCGCAGCGCCGCGTACGCGGCTTCGCCTTCCGCGCCGTGCATCCCCTGTTCGACACCGCCGCCTTCGAGCTGTGCGGCAAGGCCCAGGCCGACGGTTCCCAGACGCTGTGGGCAC
The DNA here is from genome assembly GCF_058244205.1 of Variovorax sp. 20P10.2.4. Lineage (NCBI taxonomy): Bacteria > Pseudomonadati > Pseudomonadota > Betaproteobacteria > Burkholderiales > Comamonadaceae > Variovorax > Variovorax sp. 20P10.2.4. The sequence continues at coordinate 12,198 of NZ_JBZAYE010000149.1, read as the reverse complement.
GCAACCATGATGGTGTGTTGGCGATGGAAGCCCGCGCCAGTTTTTTCTAACCCCCAAGCAGCGATCCAATGACGAAGAACGCCGTCGACAAGTACCAAGACATCCGCGATGCCGTGCGCGCACTCTGCGCCGAGTTCCCCGACGAATACCACCGCAAGATCGACGAGCAGCGCGCCTACCCCGAGGCCTTCGTCGATGCGCTGACCAAGGCCGGCTGGCTCGCGGCGCTGATCCCCGCCGAGTACGGCGGCTCGGGCCTGGGCCTGACCGAGGCCTCGGTGATCATGGAGGAGATCAACCGCTCGGGCGGCAACTCCGGCGCCTGCCACGGCCAGATGTACAACATGGGCACGCTGCTGCGCCACGGCTCCGAGCAGCAGAAGCAGCTCTACCTGCCCAAGATCGCCTCGGGCGAATGGCGGCTGCAGTCGATGGGCGTGACCGAGCCCACGACCGGCACCGACACCACCAAGATCAAGACCACGGCCGTGAAGAAGGGCGATCGCTACGTCGTCAACGGCCAGAAGGTCTGGATCTCGCGCGTGCAGCACTCGGACTGGATGATCCTGCTCGCGCGCACCACGCCGCTGGCCGAGGTCAAGAAGAAGTCCGAGGGCATGTCGATCTTCCTGGTCGACCTGCGCGCCGCCGAGAAGAGCGGGATGACGGTGCGGCCGATCCCGAACATGGTGAACCACGAGACCAACGAGCTGTTCTTCGAGAACCTCGAGATCCCGGCCGAGAACCTGATCGGCGAGGAAGGCCAGGGCTTCAAGTACATCCTCGACGGCCTGAACGCCGAGCGCACGCTGATCGCGGCCGAGTGCATCGGCGACGGCTACTGGTTCATCGACCGCGTGACGAAGTACGTCAACGAGCGCGTGGTGTTCGGCCGCCCGATCGGCCAGAACCAGGGCGTGCAGTTCCCGATCGCCGACGCCTACATCGAGGTCGAGGCCGCCAACCTCATGCGCTTCAAGGCATGCGAGCTGTTCGATGCGCACCAGCCCTGCGGCGCGCAGGCCAACATGGCGAAGTACCTGGCGGCCAAGGCGAGCTGGGAAGCGGCCAACACCTGCCTGCAGTTCCATGGCGGCTTCGGCTTCGCGAACGAATACGACATCGAGCGCAAGTTCCGCGAGACGCGTCTCTACCAGGTCGCGCCGATCTCCACCAACCTGATCTACGCGTACGTGGCGGAGCACCTGCTCGGCCTGCCGCGTTCCTTCTGAGCGCCATGACGCGAACCCAAGGCAGGCGTCCGCTCGAAGGCATCACCGTCGTCACGCTCGAGCACGCGGTGGCGGCGCCCTTCGCCACGCGCCAGCTCGCGGACCTGGGCGCGCGGGTCATCAAGATCGAGCGCCCGGGCGCCGGCGACTTCGCGCGCGCCTACGACCGGCGGGTCCGGGGCGAGGCCTCCTATTTCGTCTGGATCAACCGGTCCAAGGAAAGCATCACCCTCGACGTCAAGCAGTCCGAGGCGCGGCAGGTGCTCGCCAAACTGCTGGGCCAGGCCGACGTGCTGGTGCAGAACCTCGCGCCCGGCGCCGCGGCGCGGCTCGGCCTGTCCGAGGAAGCGCTGCGCCCCACGCACAAGCGCCTGATCGTCTGCGACATCTCGGGCTACGGCAGCGCGGGACCGTTCCGCGACAAGAAAGCCTACGACCTGCTGATCCAGGCCGAGGCCGGCCTGCTGTCGGTGACCGGGTCGCCCGAGGAGATGGCGCGTGCCGGCATCTCGGTGGCCGACATCGCCGCCGGCATGTATGCCTACAGCGCGGTGCTGGCGGCACTGATCCAGCGCGGCATCACCGGCGAGGGCAGCCACATCGACGTGTCGATGCTCGAATGCCTCGCCGAATGGATGGGCAATCCGCTCTACTACGGCTTCGAGGGCCAGGCCCAGGCCGCGCGCGCGGGCGCCAGCCATCCGAGCATCTATCCCTACGGTCCGTTCACGGCGGGCGACGGCAAGACCGTGCTGTTCGGCCTGCAGAACGAGCGCGAGTGGAAGGCCTTCTGCGAGCAGGTGCTCGCGCACCCGGAACTGGCCACCGACGAGCGCTTCGATGCCAACGCCAAGCGCAGCGCCCACCGGGTGGAACTCAAGCAGCGCATCGAGTCGCTGCTGCAGCCGCTGACGGCGGCCCAGTGCATCGAGCGGCTCGATGCCGCCCACATCGGCAACGCCAGCGTCAACGACATCGCGGACGTGTGGGCCCATCCCCAGCTGCGCGCGCGGGAGCGCTGGTGCGAGGTGGGCTCCCCCGTCGGGCCGATCCCGGCGCTGAAGCCGCCGGCCGACAACGATCGCTTCGCGCCGCGCATGGACCCGGTTCCCGCGCTGGGCGAGCACACCGATGCCATCCTGCAAGCGCTGGGCTATGGTCCCGAAGACATCGCGCGCCTGCGTGCCAGCCAGATCCTCTGAAAGAACATCCGACATGACGACCTCGAACACCCCCGAGTCCATCCTGGCGCGCTTCGCCGCCGACCTGAAGGCCGAGGACATCCCGCCGGCCGTGCTGCGCCGCGCCGAGGACCTGTTCCTCGACTGGATCGGCTCGGCGCTGGCCGGCAAGGGCGCGCGGCCGGTCGAGACCATCACGCGCTTCGCGTCCGCCATGGGCGCGGGCGACGGCCGCAGCGAGATCCTGATCCACCGCACGCGCTCCAGCCCCCTGATGGCCGCGATGGCGAATGCCGCGGCCTCGCACTTCGCCGAGCAGGACGACGTGCACAACGGCTCCGTGTTCCATCCGGCGGCCGTGGTGTTCCCGGTGGCGCTCGCGATCGCCCAGGCGCATGGCCTCAGCGGCGCGCAGCTGCTGACCGCGGCGGTCGCCGGCTACGAGGTCGGCATCCGCGTCGGCGAGTTCCTGGGCCGCTCGCACTACAAGATCTTCCACACCACGGGCACCGCCGGTGCCGTGGCCGCCGCGGTGACGGCCGGCCACCTGCTGGCGCTCACGCCCGACCAGATGCTGCATGCGATCGGCTCCGCGGGCACCCAGGCCTCGGGCCTGTGGGAGTTCCTGCGCGACGCCGCCGATTCCAAGCAGCTGCACACGGCGCACGCGGCCGGCGCCGGCCTCACGGCCGCCTACCTGGCCAAGGACGACTTCACGGGCGCGCGGCGCATCCTGACCGGCGCGCAGGGCATGGCCGCGGGCATGTCGAGCGATGCCGATCCGGCCCGGCTCACGGACGGCCTCGGCACGCGCTGGGCGCTGCCCGAGACCTCGTTCAAGTTCCACGCCTCGTGCCGCCACACGCATCCCGCGGCCGATGCGCTGCAGCAGCTCCTGCAGCGCCACCAGCTCGCGGCCGGCGACGTGAAGGCGGTGACGGCGCAGGTGCACCAGGCGGCCATCGACGTCCTCGGCCCGGTCACGGATCCGCAGACCGTGCACCAGTCGAAGTTCTCGATGGGCACCGTGCTCGGCCTGGTGGCGGTGCATGGCCGTGCGGGCCTGGCGGAGTTCGACGGGCACTTCAAGGACGCCGCGGTCTCGGCCTTCCACGACAAGGTCAGCATGGTCCTCGACCCCGAGGTGGACCGGGCCTACCCGGCGCGATGGATCGGCAAGGTGCATGTTGATACCATCGACGGCCGCCGTCTCGAGGGCCGCGTCGACGAACCCAAGGGCGATCCCGGCAACACCCTCGAGCGCCATGAACTGGAAGAGAAGGCGACGCGCCTGGCGCTCTACCGCCACGGCGCCACGGCCGCCGAGATGCAGAGCGTCATCGGCTGGGTCTGGTCGCTGATGTCGGTGCCGCGCGTCGGTCCTCTGCTGGAGCCTGTCGTTCCTCGTTGACGCAGGCAACGGCGGCGGCGGGCGAGGGGCAAAGTCGGAAAGCAAGATGATCCATTTCGATCTGGTAGACCTGCGGCTGTTCCTGGCCATCGCCGAGGCCAACAGCCTCACGCGAGGCGCCGAGGCCACGTTCATGTCGGTCTCGGCGGCGAGCATCCGCGTCAAGAACCTCGAGGAAAGCGTGGGCACCAAGCTGCTGTACCGCAGCAGCCAGGGCGTGACCCTCTCGCCGCCGGGCCAGGCGCTGGCCTATCACGCGCGCCTGGTGGTCGGCCAGCTCGAGCACCTGCGCAACGACCTGCAGGAGTACGCGAGCGGCATCAAGGGCCATCTGCGCGTGTTCGCGAGCACGACCGCCATCACCGATTTCCTGCCGGCCGTGATGAGCCGCTACCTCATCACCCATCCCGATGTGAACGTCGACCTGCGCGAGCGCGGCAGCGGCGACATCGTGCGCGCGGTGTCCGACGGCCACACCGACATCGGCATCGTCTCGGGGCGCGTGCGCACCGAGGGGCTCGAGGTCGTGCCCTATCGCGAGGACCGGCTGGTGCTGGTGGTGCCCGACGGCCATGCGCTCGCGGCCCGCTCGCCGGTGCCCTTTGCCGAGACCCTCGAATACGAGCACGTGGTGCTCAACGAGGGCACGGCCATCCATTCGTTCCTGAACCAGATCGCCCGCGACATGAACCGCGTGCTCAGGCCGCGCATCCAGGTCGGCAACTTCGAGGCCTGCTGCAAGATGACCGAATCGAACGTCGGCATCAGCATCATGCCGGGCACCTCGGCCGAGCGTTACCGGCAGTACATGGCGGTCCAGGTCATCCAGCTCGAGGACGACTGGGCCCTGCGCAACCTGCAGATCTGCTTTCGCAGCCTCGAGGCGCTGCCCGGCTTCGCGCGCGACCTGGTCGAGCTGCTGAAGGCCGATGCGTTGTCGGCCACGCGGTCTTCGGTCGGCGAGGCCGATTGATTTTCAGACCCCGGGCTCGAGCAGGGCGCGAGCACCGGGTCGGTCTTGTTCAGGACTGCGTCGCTGCCGCGCCGGCCAGCCGCAACGCACGTTCGCCCGCTTCCTGCACGATCGCCTGCGCACGCATCATGACGGGGCGGTCCACCATCCTGCCGTCCACCGCGACGGCGGCACCCGCCGAACGCGCGGCCGCCTCGAGCACGCGGCGCGCCCAGGCGAGTTCCTCGGCGGTGGCGCAGAAGGCCGCGTTCACCGCACCCACCTGCTTCGGGTGGATGCATAGCTTGGCGCCGAAGCCGAGCCGCCGCGAACGCAGCGTGTCGGCCGCGAGCGCGGCCTGGTCGTCGATCGAGGTGCTGACGCCATCGATAGGCGCGGCCAGCCGGGCCAGGCGCGACGCCATCACCAGCTGCGCGCGGTAGGGCAGCAGTTCGAGCTCGTCGCCCGAGATGCCCAGGTCGAGCTGGAAGTCGATCGAGCCGAACACCAGCCGCTGCACGCCCTGCGCCCGCGCGATGGTGTGGACGTTGTGCAGCCCGGCGGCGGTCTCGATCATCGGAAACACCGCCGTGCCCGCGCCGATGCACGACACGCTGAACACCTCGTCGATGCGCTCCGTCTTGGGCAGCATGATGCCCGCGACACCGGGCAGCCGGGCCAGCGCGAGGTCGTCCTTGAACCAGGGCGTGTCGGCCGCGTTGATGCGGACGATCACGCGATGGTGGGCCGCCAGCCAGGCGGCCACGGAATGGCGCGCCTCGGTCTTGTTCTCGGGAGGCACTGCGTCCTCGAGGTCGATGACGACGGCATCGGCGCCGCAGGCCAGCGCCTTGTCGAAGCGGTCGGGTCGGTTCGCGGGCACGAAGAGGAAGGAGCGTTGGGGCAGTGTCATGGTTTCGCCAGTGAGTTCGCCCTGAAGAATGCCCACCGCGCGCGGGCCGCGCAATTTGCGCTTCCACAAGCCGCCATTGCGCGTGGCCAAACACCGGCCGGATGGGCAGGCCCTGTTCGACGTCGACCCCGCACCGCGCCCTGCCTTGAGGGCTCGCGAAGTGCCCGTTTGCGAATCTCAAATAGCGCGCGGCGCGCGGATCCAGGAAGCTCCGCGCGCCGGCATGCAACGCCGTGCGCAACACCACGGACCCATGAACGAACTGATCCACGCTTCCCGCCCGGCGCTCGACACCTTGCATCGACAGTGGGCCCGGGCCCATGAAGCGCTCTGCGCGAAGCCGCTGAAGCTCAGCATGGCGCGCGGCGTGCCGTCGGCGGAACAGGTCGCGCTGTCCGAGGGCCTGCTGGCGCTGCCCGGCACGCAGGACTTCCTCGCCGAGGACGGCACCGACTGCCGCAACTACATGGGCCTGCAGGGCCTGCCCGAAGCGCGGCGGCTGTTCGCGTTCATGCTCGGCGTGCCGCCCGAACAGGTGGTGGCCGGCGGCAACTCGAGCCTGTCGATGATGTACGACTGCGTCTCGCATGCCTGGCGCGCGGGGGTGCCCGGCGGCAAGGAGGCATGGCATGCCGTGCCCTCGGGCGTGGCCTTCCTCTGCCCGGTGCCCGGCTACGACCGCCACTTCGCGATCTGCGAGGCCTTCGGCATCCGCCTGATCCCGGTGCCGCTGCACGACGACGGGCCCGACATGAAGGCGGTGCGCGCGCACGTGCAGGACCCGTCGGTGCGCGGCATGTGGTGCGTGCCCAAGTACAGCAACCCGACCGGCGCCGTGTATTCGGATGCGGTCGTCGAGGCGCTCGCGTCCATGCCCACGGCCGCGCCGGACTTCCGCCTGTTCTGGGACAACGCCTACGGCCTGCATCACCTCGGCGTGGAGGAGGTGCAGATCGCGAACATCGCCGAGCGCTGCGCGGCGCACGGCCATGCGAACCGGCCGCTGGTCTTCGCCTCCACCTCGAAGATCACCTTCGCCGGTGCCGGCGTCGCGCTGTTCGGTGCCTCGCCCGAGAACCTGCGCTGGTGGCTCGGCCATGCGGCGGTGCGCAGCGTGGGGCCCGACAAGCTCAACCAGCTGCGCCATGTGCGCTTCCTGCGCGATCGCGTGGGCCTCGAGATGCTGATGCTGCGCCACCGCGCGCTGCTGGCGCCGCGCTTCGACCGCGTGCTGGATGTGTTCGAGCGCGAACTGGGCCCGCTGGGCATCGCGCAATGGACGCGCCCGCGCGGCGGCTATTTCATCGCGCTCGACGTGCAGCCGGGCACGGCCCGCCGCGTGGTCGAGCTCGCGGGCCGCGCGGGCGTCACGCTCACGCCGGCCGGTGCGCCGTTTCCGGGCGGCATCGATCCGCTCGACCGCACGCTGCGCATCGCGCCGTCCTCGCCGTCGATCGAGCAGTTGGGCCGCGCCGCCGAAGTGGTCGCGCTGTGCGTGCGGCTGGCCGCCGCCGAGCAGCTGCTGGCGGCGCGCGCCGCCTGACCTCCCTTTTTTCCCCATCCCCGCTGGAGCTTTCCGCATGAAGAAGAAACAAGCATCGATCCTGGCCATCGCCACGCTGGCCGCCTGCGGCGCGCTCGCGCAGGCCAACGACACCCTCGCCAAGGTCAAGGCCTCGGGCGCCATCACCGAGGGCGTGCGCGAGTCCTCGGGCCTGGCCTACACGCTGGGCAACGGCCAGTACACGGGCTTCCACTTCGACGTCTGCGCCAACATCATCAAGGACCTCGAGAAGTCGCTCGGCCGCAAGCTCGAGGTCAAGTACCAGCCCGTGACCTCGCAGAACCGCATTCCGCTGGTGCAGAACGGCACCGTCGACCTCGAGTGCGGCTCGACCACCAACAACGCCGCGCGCCAGAAGGACGTGGCCTTCGGCGTGACCACCTACATCGAGGAGACCAAGATCCTCGTGAAAGCGAGTTCGAGCATCCATGCGCTCGCGGACCTCAAGGGCAAGACGGTCGTCACCACCACCGGCACCACGCCGCTGCAGACCCTGCGCAAGCAGAAGCGCGCCGAGAACCTGAGCTTCTCCGAGGTCTATGGCAAGGACCATTCCGACAGCTTCCTGCTGCTCGAATCCGACCGCGCCGATGCCTTCGTGCTCGACGCCTCGGTGCTGGCTTCGCTGGCGGCCAAGTCGAAGTCACCGAAGGACTTCAGGCTGCTGCCCGACGTGCTGGCCGTCGAGCCCATCGCGATCATGATCCGCAAGGACGATCCCGCGTTCAAGGCCGCGGTGGACGAGAGCATCAAGGCCCAGGCCAGGTCGGGCGAGCTCGCCAGGCTCTACGACAAGTGGTTCCTGAAGCCGATCCCGCCCGTGGGCGTGACCATCAATCTGCCGCTGGGCGAGGCCACGAAGAACGCCTGGGCCAATCCGAGCGACAAGCCCGCTGAAGCCTACGTGGCCAAGGAATAGGCCCCGGACCCATCCATGCCCCATTCGTCGCGCGCCGCCTTGATCACTCCTGAAGTGCCTGTTTGCGAATCGCAAATGGCGCCGCGCGCATCGATGTAGGAAGCTTCGTCCACCGATATGAAACGCTACTCACACTGGATCGACGGACAGGAAGCCGCCCCCCTCGGCGGCACCTGGTTCGAAACACACAACCCCTACACCGGCGAGGCCTGGGCCGAGATCGCCTCGGGCAGCGCGGCCGACGTCGACGCCGCCGTGCAGGCGGCGCACCGGGCCTTCACCGAGGGGCCCTGGGCCAGGCTCACGGCCACCGAGCGCGGTGCGCTGCTGCGCCGCGTCGGCGACCTGATCGCCCGCGATGCGCGCCGGCTGGCCGAGATCGAGGTGCGCGACAACGGCAAGCTGCTGGCCGAGATGCTGGGGCAGCTCCATTACATCCCGCAGTGGTTCTACTACTTCGGCGGCCTGGCCGACAAGGTCGAGGGGCGCGTGATGCCGCTCGACAAGCCGGGCTACTTCAACTTCACGCGCCGCGAGCCGCTCGGCGTGGTGGCCGCCATCACGCCCTGGAACTCGCCGCTGCTGCTGGCCACTTGGAAGATCGCCCCCGCGCTCGCCGCGGGCTGCACGGTGGTCATCAAGCCTTCTGAGTTCACCTCGGCATCGAGCCTGGAATTCGCGCGGCTGTTCGAGGAGGCGGGCTTTCCCGCCGGCGTGGTCAACGTGGTCACGGGCTTCGGGCGCGAGGTGGGCGCCACGCTCGTCGAGCATCCGCGGGTCGCGAAGATCAGCTTCACCGGCGCCGACGCCACCGGCCGCGCCATCAACGAGGCGGCCGCGCGCCAGTTCAAGCACGTGAGCCTGGAGCTCGGCGGCAAGTCGCCCAACATCGTCTTCGCGGACGCGAAGCTCGACGACGCCGTGAACGGCGCGGTCTCGGGCATCTTCGCCGCCACCGGCCAGACCTGCATCGCGGGCTCGCGCCTGCTGGTGCAGGACGCGGTGTACGACGAGGTGGTCGAGCGCCTGCTGGCGCTGGCGCGCACTGCGCGCATGGGCAACCCGATGTCGATGGACACCCAGGTCGGCCCGGTGACCACGCGGCCCCAGTACGACAAGGTGCTGAGCTACATCCAGATCGCGAAGGACGAGGGCGCCCGGCTGCTGCTCGGCGGCGGTCCCGCCACGGGCGAGGCCTGCGGCAGCGGATGGTTCGTGCAGCCGACGATCTTCGGCGACGTCGACAACGGCATGCGCATCGCGCAGGAAGAGGTGTTCGGCCCCGTGCTCTCGATCATCCGTTTCAAGGACGAGGACAACGCGGTGCGCATCGCCAACGACGTGCGCTTCGGGCTCGGCTCGGGCGTGTGGACGCGCGACATGGGCCGCGCGTTCCGCATGTCCGAGCGGCTGCAGGCCGGCATGGTGTGGATCAACACCTACCGTGCCGTGAGCTTCATGTCGCCGTTCGGCGGCTACAAGGATTCGGGCCTGGGCCGCGAGAACGGCATGGACGCGATCAACGAATACCTGCAGACCAAGAGCGTCTGGATCAACACCGGCGCGGCGACGGCCAACCCCTTCGTCATGCGCTGAGCATCGATCGATCCCTTCCTTCCATCATTCACCACCCCACTCACTCCCATGTCCACCATCGATTGGCCTCAGCAAATCTTCGAAGGCTTCAAGAATCTCGGCGTCCGGCAGGTCGCCTATGTCCCCGACGCGGGCCACAGCCAGCTGATCCGCATGTGCGAGGCGGACCCCGGGATCCATGCGGTCTCGCTCACCACCGAGGAGGAGGGCGTCGCGATGCTCGGCGGTGCCTGGCTCGGCGGCGACCGCGGCGTGCTGCTGCTGCAGTCCAGCGGCGTCGGCAACTGCATCAACATGCTGTCGCTGCAGCACGAGACGCGCATGCCGCTGTTCATGATCGTGACGATGCGCGGCGAGTGGGGCGAGTTCAACCCCTGGCAGGTCGCGATGGGCAAGTCGACGCAGGCGGTGCTCGAGGACTCGGGCGTCTACGTGTACCGCGCCGATTCGCCCGAGGAGGTTCCGCCCACCGTGATCGCCGGCGCGAAGTTCGCCTACCAGACCGGGCGCAGCGTCGCGGTGCTGATCGGGCAGCGCGTCATCGGCACGAAGAATTTCAACAAGTGAGCACCGCCATGTCATCCACAGCCAAGAACCAAGCCGTCCTGAATCGCCGCGAAGTGGTGGCGCGCATCCTGCGCGACCGGGGCGAGGCGCTGGCCATCACGAGCCTGGGCAATCCGACCTTCGACGTGGCCGCCGCGGGCGACGGTCCGCAGAACTTCTACCTCTGGGGCGCGATGGGCGGCGCCGTGATGGTGGGCCTGGGCCTGGCCCGCGCGCAGCCGAAGAAGCGCGTCATCGTGTTCGTCGGCGACGGCGAGATGATGATGGGGCTGGGCTCGCTGGCGACCGCCGCGGTCGACCGCACCGAGAACCTCACGGTCGTCGTGATCGACAACGAGCACTACGCCGAGACCGGCATGCAGCCGGCCCACGCGGGCCGCGGCGTCAACATCACCGAGGTCGCGAAGGCCACGGGCTTCCCGCAGGCGCTGACGGTGCGCACGGCCGCGGAGCTCGAGGAGGCGGTCGACAGGATCCTCCACGGCCAGGGCCCGGTGCTCGCGACCATCAAGGTCACGACCGATCCCGCGCCCACGGCGCTGCCGCCGCGTGACGGCCCGTTCCTGCGCAGCCGCTTCCGCACCGCGCTGCTGGGCGCCGAAGCGCACGTCTGAGGCCCGCGGCCCCGGCAATCCCTTCGTGCACCGCGACGTCGCGGATGCGTGGAGGCCGCACAACGGCTGGCTCGAACGCCGGCGGCCGGGGCGCGGCCGCCCGCCACACAACAACCCACCGGAGACATCACATGGGCCACACCTACAGCGCATCGAACACGCGGGGCCGCGGCCTCGCCGTCGCGAGCCTCCTGGGCCTCGCGCTCGCCTTCACCTTGTGCCTGCCGGCACGCGCCGACACCGACTACCCCGACAAGCCCGTGCGCCTGATCGTGCCCTTCCCGCCGGGCGGCGGCGGCGACAAGCTGGCGCGCGTGCTGGCGCCGACGCTCGGCGAGCTGCTCAAGACCAGCGTCATCATCGACAACCGCGCGGGCGCCAACGGCAACATCGCGCTGCAGGCGGTTGCCAAGTCCAGGGCCGACGGCTACACGCTCGGCCTCACGCTCACCGATCACATCGCGCTGAGCCCGTCGCTCTACGACAAGCTGCCCTTCGACCCGCTGAAGGACTTCCAGCCGATCGGGCTGATCGCTTCCACGCCCTATGTGTTCACGGTCGACGCGGCCAGCGGCGCGGCGAATCTCGCGGCCGCCATCGCGAAGGCGAAGAAGGATCCGGGCTCGGTGAGCATCGGCTACCCGACCGTGAGCCCGCTGCTGGCGACCGAGCTGCTGCAGAAGCAGTCGGGCGCGAAGTTCAACCTGATCCCCTATCGCGGCATCGCGCAAGGCATGCCGGACATGCTCGGCGGCCGGCTCGACGCCTGGGTCGGGACCAGCGTCACGATGCGCGGCTTCATCGACGGCGGCAAGGTGCGCGGCATCGCGGTCACCTCGGCGCAGCGCTCGCCCGCGCTGCCGGGCGTGCCGACCATCGCCGAGAGCGGCTTCCCGGGCTTCGAGCTCGTGAGCTGGTACGGCATCGTGGCGCCGGCCGGAACGCCGGCGGCGATCGTCGCGACGCTGAACGCCAAGCTCAACGAGACGCTGCGCACGCCCGACGTGAAGGCCAAGCTCGAGGCCGACGGCGCGCTGATCCTCGGCGGCGCGCCCGAGCAGCTCTCGCGTGCCCTGCGCGCGGACATGGACCGGCTGGGCCCGCTGATCAAGGCCGCCGGCATCAAGCCCGAGTGACGCGTTGGGTGGAGTCCGCATGAACCCGGTCGACCTCATCGCCCATCTGCGGTCCGTGCTCGGACCGACCCAGGTGCTCAGCGCCGACCTGGCGGCCCACGAGGTCGACTGGC
>NZ_JBZAYE010000148.1:0-14022 GCF_058244205.1 Variovorax sp. 20P10.2.4 | reverse complement strand
TGGCCGCGCTCGCGGCCGTGCACAAGCTGCCGGCCGATGCGCCGCTGGTGCTGTTCGCGCTCGCGCGGAGCGTGGGCTGGACCGCGCACGTGCTCGAGCAGGCGGCCACGGGCCACCTGATACGGCCGCGGGCGCGCTACACGGGGCCGGCCGTCGCGCAGGACTGAAGCGCGGACTCAGTGGTGCTGCAGCGCCGCCTCGTGCGCCAGCTCGAACAAGCGCACCATCTCGCGGTTGAAGGCCGGCAGGTCGTCGGGCTTGCGGCTGGTCACGAGCTCATGGTCGACCACGACCTCCTGGTCGCTCCAGCGCGCGCCCGCGTTGCGCAGGTCGGCGCGCAACGAGGGCCACGAGGTCATGCGCCGGTCCTTCACGCCGCCGGCATCGATCAGGGTCCAGGGTCCGTGGCAGATCGCCGCGATCGGCTTGCCGGCCTCGACGAAGGCGCGCACGAACGCGACCGCCTTCTCGTCGATGCGCAGGGCATCCGGATTGACGACGCCGCCGGGCAGCAGCAGCGCATCGAAGTCGTCGGGGTTCGCGGTCTTGAGCGGCACGTCGACCTCGAAGGTGTCGGCCGGGTCGTGGTGCTTCCAGCCGCGCACGCTGCCGTCGAGCGGCGAGACGACCTGCGTCTTCGCGCCCGCGACCTCCAGCGCCTTGCGCGGCTCGGTCATCTCGACCTGCTCGAAGCCGTCCGAGACGAGGATCGCGACCGTCATTCCGTCCAGTGAAGAGGTGGTGATGGTGGGCATGGTGAATCACTCCTTGGGTGGGTTTCTCGAGGCAATGAAACTTCACCCTAGGCCCGTGCCACGCCTGCCGCATCGGCCGGCGCCGGCCGCCGTTGTCGGACAGTTCGACGGCCGGCAACCTCCGCTTACTTGTCGAGGCCCGCGAGACAGACGTACTTGACCTCGAGGAAATCGTCGAGCCCGTACTTCGAACCCTCGCGCCCCAGCCCCGACTGCTTGACGCCGCCGAACGGCGCCTCGGCGGTCGACACCAGGCCGGTGTTGACGCCCACGATGCCCGACTCCAGCGACTCGGCCACGCGCATGATGCGGCCGATGTCGCGGCTGTAGAAGTACGCGGCGAGGCCGAACTCGGTGTCGTTGGCCGCGGCGACGGCCTGCTCCTCGGTGTCGAAGGCGAAAATCGGCGCCAGCGGGCCGAAGGTCTCCTCGCGCGCGAACAGCATGTCGGCGCTGGCGCCGCCGATCACGGTGGGCTCGTAGAACAGGCCGCCCAGCGCATGGCGCTTGCCGCCGGCCAGCACCTGGCCGCCCTTGGCCACGGCATCGGCCACGTGCTCCTCGATCTTCTCGACCGCCTTGGCATCGATCAGCGGGCCCTGGTTGACGCCGGCCTCGGTGCCGTCGCCGACCTTGAGCGCCTTGACCTTGGCCACCAGCTTCTGCGTGAAGGCCTCGAGCACGCCGCGCTGCACGTAGAGGCGGTTGGCGCAGACGCAGGTCTGGCCGGTGTTGCGGTACTTCGAGACCATCGCGCCCTCGACGGCCGCGTCGATGTCGGCATCGTCGAACACGATGAAGGGCGCGTTACCACCGAGCTCGAGCGAGAGCTTCTTGATGGTGTCGGCCGACTGCTTCATCAGCGTGCGGCCGACCTCGGTGGAGCCGGTGAAGGTGAGCTTGCGCACGATCGGGCTGCGCGTCATCTCGCCGCCGATCTTGCTGGCCGAGCCGGTGAGCACCGACAGCAGGCCTGGGGGCACGCCCGCGCGCGCGGCCAGTTCGGCGAAGGCCAGCGCCGAGTACGGCGTCTGCGTGGCGGGCTTGACCACCATCGCGCAGCCCGCGGCCAGCGCCGGGCCGGCCTTGCGCGTGAGCATGGCGGCCGGGAAGTTCCAGGGCGTGATCGCGGCCGTCACGCCCACGGGCTGCTTGAGCGCGAGGATGCGGCGGTCGGCCTGCGGCGCGGGAATGGTGTCGCCGTAGACGCGGCGCGCCTCCTCGGCGAACCACTCGATGAACGAGGCGGCGTAGGCGATCTCGCCGCGGCTCTCGGCCAGCGGCTTGCCCTGCTCGGTGGTCATGATCAGCGCGAGGTCGTCGACGTTGGCCAGCATCAGGTCGTTGAGCTTGCGCAGGATCCCCGAGCGCTCCTTGGCGGGCAGCCGGGCCCAGCCCTTCTGCGCCTTCTCGGCGGCCGCGATGGCGCGCTCGGTCTCGGCCGTGCCGCACATCGGCACGGTGCCGATGGTCTCGCCGTTGGCGGGGTTGGTCACGGCGACGGTGGTGCCGTCGTCGGCATCGATCCAGGCGCCGGCAACATAGGCCTGCTGGCGCAGCAGGGTCGGGTCTTTGAGTCGAAGGGCGGGCATCGGGCAGGGTCTCCGGGTCGTCGTTGCTGAAAAGGGAAACGACGAGGGGACCACGCCCGGGCCCGGGCCGCAAGCCGCGCGCGCCAAATCCGCGCGTGCGGCTCGGGTTTGGCGACGCCTACTTGCAGCTCGCGGGCAGCGCCTTCTCGGCCAGGCCCTCGCCCGCGCCGCAGGTCCAGCGCAGGCCGTTGCCGGAGGGCGCGGGCTCCATCAACAGCGTGCCGCGCGCGGTCTGCACCTCGACCACCATGGTGTCGCTGTCGAGCCGCAGCGCGGTGCCGTCGGGCAGGGTCTCGGGCAGTCCCGCGGCCTCGAGGCTCTCGGGGATCTCCTCCTTCTCGCGGTAGTACTCGGCGAGCGCGAGGCGCACCGGCGCACCGTTGGCCCAGGCCTGCGCGACCACCGCGCGCGACTGGTAGTCCTGGTAGGCGGGCAGCGCCACCGCGGCCAGGATGCCGATCACGGCCACCGTCACCAGGATGCCGAGCGCGCCGCCGCCGGCGCGGCCTGCGTAGGGCACGAACAGGCCCAGCAGGTAGGCCGCGGGATTGCGCTCGGGCAGTCGCGCGGCCGGGTCGATGGCACGCGCCACGCGCTTGGTGAGCCAGGGGTAGCCGCCGACCACTTCGTGGAACGAGCCCCAGAAGCCGGCATTGGCGCGCGACTGCGCGGCATAGGCGTTCATGTCGACGTTGCGCCACTGGTGCGCGCCGGCGGCCAGCGCGAGCAGCGCGCGCGGCGCGGAATCGAGCTGTTCGCAGCAGGCGGCGCCGTGCAGGTCGCAGGTGTATTCCTTGGCGCGCGCATAGGCCGCGCCCAGCAGCGGCAGCCACAGCACCGGCGCACGCCAGAAGTGGCCCGTGAGGTGCTTGCGCCGGATGTGGCCGAGCTCGTGGCCGATGTAGAAGTTGATGCCGTCGGGTTGCGGCTCCATCGCGTCGACCACGTCCGACAGCAGGATCACGAAGTCGCGCCCGAGGAAGCGGGTGGCGAAGGCGTTGAACATGCCGTCGCCGTGCAGCAGGTAGGCCTCGGGCGGCGTGGCGATGCCGAGCCGGGCGCAGCAGGCCTCGAAGCGCGCGTTGAGTTCGGGCAACTGGGTCGGCGAGAGCTTCACGCCGGTGCCCTTGATCCAGGCGATCAGCGCCGAGTGCGCGAAGCAGTAGCCGATGAAGCCCATCAGCAGGTAGAGCAGCAGGATGCCGAAGGTGCCCACCAGCAGGGCCAGCCAGACCAGCAGGCCGAGCACGAGCGTGATCGCGCCGAGCGTGCGCTCGCGCGGATAGACCAGAGGATCCATGTGTGTTTTCCCTTCTTTTGTCGCGGCCCGGCGGGCCGCACCGTCGTTGCGGTCTGCGCGCCCCCCATGGCGCGTCTCCCAGGGAAACATCATGCCCGAGCAGCGCGGCGCAACGATGGCGCCCCTCCTTCCGCAGGAGCCTCTGCCCGCATCGCCGTGTGGACTAGGGCTTGTGGGGATTCGTCAGGGCATGGTCAGCCTTTAAGATCGCGCCCGCTTTCAATTTCCCTTCATTCCTTTTTCCTCTTCCGGGGGTCCTCTCCATGAAAAAACTGCTAGCCCTGACGGCGATCGCCGCTGTTGCCATCGGCGCCCACGCCCAGGACTACCCGAGCGGCAAGCCCATCAGCATCGTGGTGCCCTTCGCCGCCGGCGGCCCCACCGACCGCGTCGCGCGCGACCTGGCCGAGGCGCTGCGCAAGCCGCTGGGCGGCGCCAGCGTGGTGATCGACAACGTGCCCGGCGCCGGCAGCTCGATCGGCGCGGCCAAGGTGGCGCGCGCGGCACCCGACGGCTACACGCTGCTGCTCAATCACATCGCGATGTCGACCATCCCGACGCTGGTGCGCAACGTGCCGTTCAAGGTCGAGAGCGACTTCGAGTACCTGGGCATCATCAACGACGTGCCGATGACGCTGATCGCCAAGCCCAGCCTGCCGGCCAACAACTACAAGGAACTGACCGACTGGATCGGCGCCAACAAGGGCAAGATCAACCTCGGCAACGCGGGCGTGGGCTCGGCCTCGCACCTGTGCGGCCTGCTCTACCAGAGCGCGATGAAGACCGAGATGACGCCCGTGCCCTACAAGGGAACGGCGCCGGCCATCACCGACCTGATCGGCGGCCAGATCGACCTGCTGTGCGACCAGACCACCAACACCTCGCCGCAGATCGAGGGCAAGAAGGTCAAGGCCTATGCCGTGACCACGCCCAAGCGCCTGACGGTGCCGCTGCTCAAGGACCTGCCCACGCTGCAGGAGTCGGGCCTGAAGGACTTCCAGGTCACGATCTGGCACGGCCTGTACGCGCCCAAGGGCACGCCGGCACCGGTGCTGAAGAAGCTCAACGACGCGCTGAAGGTCGCGCTCAAGGACCCGGACTTCCTGAAGAAGGAAGAAGCGCTGGGCGCCGTGGTGGCGGTCGACGGCCGCATCGAGCCCGATGGCCACAAGAAGTTCGTGCAGGCCGAGATCGCCAAGTGGAGCCCGATCATCAAGGCCGCGGGCGTGTACGCCGACTGATCGATCGCGTCGCTCGCATCAACGACGAAGCCGCCGGCCCTCGCGGGCCCGGCGGCTTTTTTCATGGGCCGCCGAGCGCGGCCCGGCCGGTTCACTTCGGGCGGATCGCGTCGGCCGTGCCCTGGATGAAGGCCTTGATGCTCTCGATGTCGTCGGCCGAGAGCTTGCCCGTGAAGTCGGGCATGCCGCGCGCCATCGCCGGGCCCTTGAGCACGAACTTGTCGAGGTTCTCGATGTAGGCGGAATCGAGGTAGCCGAGGTTCGGGATGTTGCCGCCGCGGTCCACGCCCGGCACGCCGTGGCAGAAGACGCAGTTGCTGACGTAGAGCATGGTGCCGGCCTGGACCTTGGCGGGGTCGTACTTCACGCCCTGCACCAGCTTGCTCATGCGGTACTGCACGAAGTCCGGCATCTTGGCCGTGCCGCCGACCGCGAAGGTGTAGACGGTGCCCGGGCCCTGGCGCTCGGTGGCGCGCTGTGCGAGGCCGTAGACGCCGCCCCAGCCCACGGCCACCGACACGTACTGCTTGCCGTCGACCATGTAGGTGGCGGGCGCGGCGACCACGCCGGTGCCGGTGGGCGTCTCCCAGAGCTTGTCGCCGTTGCGCGCGTCGTAGGCCACGAGCCGGCCGTCGGCCGTGCCCTGGAACACCAGGTTGCCCGCGGTGGTCAGGGTGCCGCCGTTCCACGGCGAGGCGTAGTCCACGCCCCAGGCCTCCTTCTGCTTGACCGGATCCCAGGCCACGAGGCGGCCGAAGGGCTTGCTGGTGGGCGGCTCGACGTTGGCGAACTTGCCGGTGTTCCAGCCCAGCGCGGCATGCGGGCGGCCCGGTGCGTTCTGGTCGAACTTCCAGTCCTTGTCGTCCATCAGGTTCAGCGGCACGTGCTGCGCGGGCAGGTAGGCCAGGCCGGTCTGCGGATTGAAGGACATCGGGTGCCAGTTGTGCGCGCCGAAGGGGCCCGGGATGCTGTCGCCGGGCTTCTCGTTCTGGCGCGCGGCGGCGATCTCGATCGGGCGGCCGTTCTTGTCGAAGCCGGTGGCCCAGTTGACCTCGACGAAGTTCTTCGCCGAGATGAACTTGCCGTTGGTGCGGTCGATGACGAAGAAGAAGCCGTTCTTCGGCGCATGCAGCACCACCTTGCGCTGCTTGCCGTCGACCTTGATGTTGGCCAGGATCATCGGCTGCGTGGAGGTGTAGTCCCAGTTGTCGCCGGGCGTCTCCTGGTAGTGCCAGACGTACTTGCCGGTGTCGGGATTGAGCGCGACCACCGAGCCCAGGTAGAGGTTGTCGCCGCCCTTGGGGCTGCGCGCCTTGTGGGCCCAGGGCGAGCCGTTGCCGGTGCCGATGTACATCAGGTTGAGCTCGGGATCGAAGGCCATCGAGTCCCACACGGTGCCGCCGCCGCCGGCCTCCCAGTACTTGCCGTCGGGGTCCCAGGTCTTGGCGGCGCGCGCCATGGCCTCGTTCTCGAAGGGCTTGGCGGGATCGCCGGGCACGGTGAACCAGCGCCACTTCTGTTCGCCGCTGGCCGCGTCGTAGGCCGTGATGTAGCCGCGCACGCCGTACTCGGCGCCGCCGTTGCCGATGATCACCTTGCCCTTGAACACGCGCGGCGCGCCGGTGATGGTGTAGCTGCCCTTCTGGCCCTCGATGGTGTTCTTCTCCCAGAGCTTGCGGCCGCTGGCGGCATCGAGCGCGATCAGGCGGCCGTCGTAGGCGCCCACGTAGACCTTGCCCTCGTACAACGCAACGCCTCGGTTCACCACGTCGCAGCAGCCCCTGAAGCCTTTGGACTTATCGACCTCGGGATCGAAGGTCCACAGCTTCTGGCCGGTACGCGTGTCGATCGCATGCACCACGCTCCACGAGGCCGTGACGTACATGATGCCGTCGACCACCAGCGGCGTGGCCTCGACGCCGCGCGTGGACTGCAGGTCGTAGGACCAGACCAGGCCGAGCTGCTTCACGTTGCCCGCGTTCACCTGGTCGAGCTTGCTGAAGCGCGTCTCGGCGTAGTCCAGGCCGATGCTGGGCCAGTCGGGCGTCTGCTTCTGCGCCGCGTTGGCGCGGATGAAGCTGCCATTGACACGCTGCGCGGCCGCGGCGGCACGGTCCTGCGGCGAGGGCCCGCTGCCCTGCGCCGCGGCGATCGATGCGACCGCGAACAGACATGCGGCGGCCAGCGCCGGCAGCCCGGAGGAATTCCTTCTTCTCGTCATCGTGGGTCTCCTTGTGCCCAGAGAATCGTCCGAGCGGCGCATGCGTTCACCTTCGGGATTTCCCCGATCCGGTGCTGTTCCATTGCGGAACACATTCGATGCTGGTCCCCGGTCCCCCACGGAGGCGATGGCACATGACCCTCGACAGGCTGGGCACGGCGAACGCGCCGCGCCAACTCTTCGCCACCACGCCGGCGCAGCGCGTGGCGCTCGCGCGGCAGCAGTTCTTCGAGGAAGGCGTGCGACCCTCGGGCCTCGTCGGCGAGGCGGTGCTGCAGTCGTGGATGCGCTGCAGCCGCACCCACAGCGACCGCCAGCGCATCGTGCCCTTCGATCCCGTGACGCCGAGCCGGCTGCATGCCACGCTGGCGCGCAACCGCGAGCTGCTCGAGGTGGCGCGCCAGGAGCTCGCGAGCATGGAGCACTCGCTCGCGGGCACCGACTGCCGCGTGATCCTCACCGACCGCGACGGCGTGGTGGTGCACGTCACGCACGAGCCCGCGCCCGCGCACCAGCCGGTGCTGCGCAAGACCGCGCGCGTGGGCGTGAACATCTCCGAGCGCGTGGTGGGCACCACCGCGCCCGGCATCGTCGCGAGCACCGGGCTGGCCTGCACGGTCGATGGCGCCGAGCACTACTTCGACGTGCTGCGCGAGATGCAGTGCGCCGCGGCGCCGATCCGCGACGTCGACGGCCGGCTCGCGGGCGTGCTCGACCTCACGGTGGAGGCGCAGCGCTTCGGCTTCGACGCGGCCTCGATGGTGGCGGTCTATGCGACCACGATCGAGAACCGCCTGCTGCAGGCGCAATCGCGCGAGCACCTGATCCTGCGCTTCCAGGCCAGCCCCACGCTGCTGGGCACGCCGCTCGAGGGGCTGGCCGGCATCGCGGCCGACGGCACCATCGCCTGGCTCAACGGCGCGGGCGCGCGCCTGATCGGCCACCTGCCCGAGCATGCCGACGAGCGCGGCGTCGAATGCCTGCTGGGCCACGACCTCGCGAGCCTGCTGCGGCTGGGCCGGCGCGAATCGGCGCAGCCGCTGCGGCTGGCCAGCGGGCTCGGCGTGTGGGTGCAGGCGCAGCTGCAGGGCGCGAACGGCATCGACTTCCGGCATGCGGTGGCGCTGCCGCAGCGTGTCGAGGTGCCGGCGCCGGCGCAGGAGCCGGTGCAGCAGATGCAGCAGGAGGACGCAACAGCGTTGCAGTCCGCCGATGCGCCGGCCATGCCGCAGGCGGGCACGCTGCGCGAGCACAGCCGCAAGCTGATCGAGGAGACGCTGGCCGCGCACGGCGGCAACGTGTCGCAGGCGGCGCGGCAGCTGCGCGTGTCGCGCGGCACGCTGTACCGGCGGCTGCGCAGTTGGGAACGGGGGAGCGACGAGCCGGGCGACGCCTAGCTCGTTCTCCTCACTCGCCCTCGCGGCCCGAGCCCGCCTCCACCGGCTGCGACTCGAGCAGCACGCAGATCGCGCGCACCTGCTGCTCGATGATCTTCGCCACCTCGGCGCGGCGCGCCGGTCCCATGCGGCTGGAGATCGCGGCCACGCTCACGGCCGCGATCGGGTTGTCGGGCGGAAAGGCGACGCCGATGGCGGCCGCGCCCGGCGTGGCCGCGCTGTCGAGGAACGAGTGGCCCTGCGCACGCGTCTGCGCGATCGCCTCGCGCAGGAAGCCCGGCGCGAAGGCGGCGCCGAACTTCGCATAGCGCGCCTCGTTGGAGGCCACGATCAGTTCGGCTTCGGCCTCGGGCAGCGCGCTGAGGATCGCGAGGCCGCCCGCGCCCACGCCCATCGGCCGGCGGATGCCGACATCGAGCGTCAGCGCCTTGATCGGATAGGCACCGAGCGCGCGGCTGGTGCAGATCGATTCGGGGCCGCGCCGCTCGCTGAGGTAGACCGTGTCCTGCGTGAGTTCGGCGATGGTGCGCAGCGCCGGCTCGCAGAGTTCGCTCAGGTGGTAGCGCGGCTGGGCCAGCATGCCGAGCTCGTGCAGCAGCGGCCCCAGGTGGTACTTGCGCGTGAGCAGGTCGCGCACCAGCAGGCCCTCGACCTCGAGCCGCTGCAGCATGCGAAAGCAGGTCGACATCGGCAGGCCGCTCAAGTTCACGACGTCGGCGATGCGCATGCCGCGCCGCCCGCGCGAGGCCACCACGCGCAGCATGCCCACCACGCGCTCGATGCTCTGCGTGCCCGAGCGCGCGCCGGCGGCGGTCGGTGGCGAATCGGTCTTGGCGGCGGTGGTTCGGCGTTTAGTTTCCACGATGCGGCAGTAATTCGGGTTGCTCCCCAATGGGGAGGAAGTTGGCTCGACTGTAATCGGTGGATCGAAATACAAGGACTGCCACATCGTGGAAGTCGAAAGCCGAACAAGATGCCCCAGACGATGACCGAGAAGATCCTGGCCCGCGCCGCCGGCAGGCCACGCGTGGTGCCCGGCGAGGAGATCACGGCGCGGCCCGATTTCGTGATCGCCTACGACTTCCCGGGCTACACCGACGTGTTCTTCAAGGAGACGCGCGAGGACTTCGGCATCGAGAAGGTGTCGAGCCCCGAGCGCTTCGTGCTGTTCATCGACCACATGGTGCCGGCCACCGCACCGAAGGAAGAGGAGCTGCACAAGATCACCCGCGCCTGGGGCAAGGAACAGGGCGTGCCGGTGCACGAGCGCGAGGGCATCGGCCACCAGGTCGCGGCCGAGCTCGGCTATGCCACGCCGGGCGCCTTCGCCGTGCACTTCGACGGCCACGTGAGCCAGCTCGGCGCCTTCGGCACCTTCGCCTTCGGCGCACGCAAGGGCGTGCTCGAGTCCTTCGTGACCGAGACGCTGACCCTGACCGTGCCCGCGACCGTGAAGGTCGAGCTCACGGGCACGCTGCAGCCCGGCGTGATGGCGCGCGACGTGTTCCACCACATGGTGCGCGTGATGGGCCCGGCCTCCTGCCGCTTCAAGGTGGTGGAGCTCTGCGGCCCGGTGATCGACGCCATGAGCATCGAGGGCCGCCAGACCCTCTGCGGCCAGGCCATGTTCCTGGGCGCGACCACGATGCTGATCGCACCCGATGCGAAGACGCTGGCCTATGTGCAGGGCCGCTCGAAGATCGCGCTCGACCCGGTCTACCCCGATGCCGATGCGACGTACGAAAGCGTGGTGACGATCGACGTCTCGGCGCTCGAGCCCATCGTCGTGATTCCGCCGAGCCCCGCCAACACGCGCGACCTCAAGGACTACACCGGCATCGAGGTGCACACCGGCTACCTGGGCTCGTGCGCCAGCGGCCGGCTCGAGGACCTGCGCATCGCGGCCGAGGTGCTGCGCGGGCGCCGCATCCAGCCGGGCTTCCAGTTGCACGTGGTGCCGACCTCCAAGGCCATCATGGCGGCGGCCGCGCGCGAGGGACTGATCGAGGTGCTGGTCGAGGCCGGCGCCTTCATCAGCTCGCCGAGCTGCGACTACTGCTTCGGCCGCATCGCGACCATGAGCGACGGCCAGCGCGCCGTGTCCACCGGCACGCTCAACACGCCCGGGCGCATGGGCAGCGTGGATTCGGAGATCTACATCTGCAACGCGGCGGTGGTCGCGGCCTCGGCGCTCGAGGGCCGCATCGCCGACCCGCGGCCCTACCTGGCGGCGGCGCGCGAGGGAGTTTCCGCATGAGCCTCGAGAACCTGCGCGGCCGCGCGGCCTGGGTCTTCGAGGAAGACGACTACGACATCGACCTGATCGTCGGCGTGCGCAACATCAAGATCACCGACGTGAAGGAACTGGCCGCGCTGGCCATGGCCGACTACACACCCGGCTTCGCGGCCGGCGTGCACAAGGGCGACCTGCTGGTCGGCGGCCACAACTTCGGCTACGGCCATCCGCACTATCCGGCCATGCGCGCCATGCGGCACCTGGGCATCGCCGCGGTGATCGCCGAATCCTTCTCGCCGGGCTTCTTCCGCGGCGAGACCAGCATGGGCTTTCCGCTCGTGAGCTGCCCGGGCATCCGCGCGGCCACGGCGCGCGGCGACGAACTGACGGTGGACTGGGACACGAACGAAGTGAGGAACCTGCGCTCGGGTCAGACCTTGATGCTGCAGCCCTTCTCCGAATCCGAGCGCGGCATGCTCGACGCGGGCGGACTCATCCCCTACCTGAAGCGCCGCGTGGTTCCCGCGAACTGAGCCCTTCTTCTTTTCCCTTGCAGTGAGTTCATGGCGCAGCGCCCATGTCGGGTCGCCACGCCCTTTTTCTGGAGACACACGATGACTTCATCCCGCCAGGCGCTGCGCCAGCGCATCACCCACGGCCCGACGCTCTGGTTCGGCGGCGCGCAGGACGCGCTGTCGGCCCTGCTGGTCGACCAGTCCGAGTTCGACGGCATCTTCAGCACCGGCTTCGGCGTCTCGGCCGCGCTGCTGGGCCAGCCCGACATGGAGCTCTACACGCTGAGCGAGAACGTCGCCACCGTGAACCGCATGGCGAACGTGGTGCGCAAGCCGATCTTCGTCGACGCCGACACGGGCTACGGCAGCGTGCTCAACGTGGGTCGGGCCGTGCGCGAGTTCGAGAAGGCCGGCGCCGCGGCGCTGCAGCTCGAGGACCAGGTCAGCCCCAAGCGCTGCCCGGCCGCGGCGGCGCCCTCCACGTTGGTGTCCATCGACGACGCGGTGGCGCGCATCAAGGCGGCGCTCGATGCGCGCCTCGACCCCGACCTGCTGATCGTCGCGCGCACCGATGCCCAGGACCCGGGCGAGGCGCTCGAGCGCGCCGCGCGCTATGCCGAGGCCGGCGCCGACCTGATCCAGCCGATCTCGCGCACCTTCGAGCGCCACGAACAACTGGTGCAGCTGCGCGAGGCCTGCGGCCGCCGGCTGTCGCTGATGCTGATGGCCGGCACCTGGATGACGGCGCTGACGCGCGAACAGATCGAGAGCGTGGCGGCCTTCGCGAGCTATCCGATCGCGGGCCTGCTGACCACCGTGCACACGGTGCAGGCCAACCTGCGCGAGCTCTCGCGCCGCCGCTCGGGCGATTTCGCCGACCTGCCCTTCGCGCAGACCTCGATGGCCGACTTCAAGCACATCATCGGCTGGCATGCGCTCGAGGAGCGGCAGGCGCACTACGAGGTCCGCTGAGCCGGCACCACCCGTTTTCCCACCAGAAGAATCAGGAGCACACGTGCGTACCCTCACCCTCATCGGCCGTGCCCTCACGGCGGGATCCCTGGCCCTGGGCCTCGGCGGCGCCGCCCTGGCGCAGGACGCGGCCTATCCGACCAAGCCGATCCGGCTGGTCGTTCCCTACCCGCCGGGCGGCGCCACCGACGTGGCCGCGCGCATGCTGGGCCCGCGCCTGCAGGAGGAGCTGGGCCAGACCGTGCTGGTCGACAACCGGCCCGGCGCGGGCGGCAACATCGCCATGGTCAACGTGGTGCAGAGCCCGCCCGACGGCTACACGCTGGCGGTGACGCTCACGGGCATGCTGTCGATCAACCCGGTCATCTACAAGAAGGCGGGCTTCCAGGCGTCGGACTTCGTGCCGGTCGCGCGCGTGTCGCTGGCGCCGCTCTTGCTCGTGGTGCCCGAGAAGTCGCCGTACAAGAACGTGCAGGAACTGCTGGCCGCGGGCAAGAAGGCCGGCAAGGGCGGCATGCCCTACGGCTCGGCCGGCGCGGGCGGGCTCTCGCACCTGGCGTCGGAAGCCTTCAACGCCAACGCCGACGGCAACTTCACGCACGTGCCCTACAAGGGCGGCGCGCCGCTGGTGCAGGCGCTGATGGCCAACGAGGTGAGCTGGGGCCTGCTGGGCACGGGCGACGTGCGCAGCTTCATCCAGTCGGGCAAGCTCAAGGCCATCGGCCAGCTGCGCAACGGCCGCTCCGAGCTGTGGCCCGAGGTGCCGACCCTGACCGAGCAGGGAGTGCCCGGCGGCGTGGACTTCGACGTCTGGTTCGGCGTGGTCGCGCCCGCGAAGACGCCGCCCGCGGTGGTCAAGCTGCTCGGCGAGAAGATCGCCAAGATCACGGCCGAGCCGGCCTTCCGCAAGCGGCTCAACGACCTCGGCGGCGTGGCGCCCGCGACCGGCAACACGCCCGAGGCCTTCGCCGAGGTGCTCAAGCGCGAGCTCGCGATCCTGCCGAAGGCGGCGCAGGACGCGGGCCTGCAACTCGATTGAGTTCCTAGCGCTTGGGCAGCGCGTAAGCGATCACGTGGTCGCCGGTGCGCGTGCCCAGCGAGCCATGGCCGCCCGCGGCCACCACCACGTACTGGCGGCCGTCCGCGCCCTCGTAGGTCATCGGCGTGGCCTGGCCGCCCGCGGGCAGGCGGCTGCGCCAGATCTCGCGGCCGCTGTTCACGTCGTAGGCGCGCAGGTAGTAGTCGAGCGTGCCCGAGAGGAAGGCCACGCCGCCGCCCGTGAGGATCGGACCGCCGAGGCTGGGCACGCCCATCGCGAAGGGCAGCGGCAGCGGCGAGCTGTCGCGCACGGTGCCGTTCTTGTGCTTCCACAGGATCTGGCCGCTGCGCAGGTCGGCGGCGGCCACGTGGCCCCAGGGCGGCGCCTGGCACGGCAGGCCGAGCGCCGAGGTGAAGGGCTTGAGCTTCACCGCGAAGGGCGCGCCGAAGTTCTCGTTGAGCGCCGGCAGGCTACCCTCGGGCGGCTTGCCGCCCTGCACGTAGAGCGTGCTGTCGTCGGTGCGCGGGACCAGCGTGGAGACGAAGGCCAGCGAGGCCGGCGTGGCGAACGCGATCTGGCGCTGCGGATCGACCGCCACGCCGCCCCAGTTGAAGACGCCGAAGTTGCCCGGATAGATCAGCGAACCCTGCGTCGACGGCGGCGTGAAGCGGCCCTCGTAGCGCAGCCGATGGAAGGCGATGCGGCAGGCCAGCTGGTCGAACACGGTGGCGCCCCACATGTCGGCCGGCCGCAG
>NZ_JBZAYE010000147.1:0-14029 GCF_058244205.1 Variovorax sp. 20P10.2.4 | reverse complement strand
TGTATGCGGCCGAGGTGGCGCTGCGCGCCGGCCAGCTCGACGAGGCCCGCGCCGAGATCGACGCCGGGCTGCACAGTGCCGAGCAGTTCGGCGAAGCCGGCCATCTCAGCGACATCCATCGGCTCGATGCCCGCTGGCACGCCGCGCAGCACGACGATGCCGAATCGCGGCGCGCGCTCGAGCGTGCGTTGCACCACGGTGCGGCGCAGCAATCGGACTGGGCCGCGCTCGCGGCGTGGATCGAACTCTGCGAACGGCCCGATGCCCGCGAGGCGGAGCGCGCGGGACTGTCGCGGGCGCTCGCGCAGGTGCGTGGTGGCGAGAGCTTCGCGCGCGTGCAGCGCGCCAGGTCCCTGCTGCAGCGCTGAGGCCTTTCTCCCTCCCCCTCTGGGGGAGGGCCGGGGTGGGGGCACGCAGCGTCCCCACGGCCAATCCCTATCTCTTTCGGCAGACGCTTACCAATCGCTGACCGTCTTTCCTTCTTCCCGCGTTTAACGTGCACCTCCCCCGGGGCGAAGGCCCTCCCGCCGCACGAGGACACACCATGCACTGGACCGATCGACGACGACTGCACCGCCTGGCGCGCGCGCTCTGCCTGCGCGCGGGCCTGCTGTGGGCCGCGGCCCTGCCGGCCTGGTCGCAGACCGCGCCGATGCCCGATGCGCGCTCCGCCGCGCCGATGATCCCCTTCGCCGACGCGCACGTGCATCTCAACGACCTCGCGATGCAGCTCGCGCTGATGGACCGCTGGGGCGCCACGCATGCCGTGGTGTTCTGGGGCGGGCGCAGCAGCAACGATTCGGTGGCCGAGGCCGCGAAGCGCCATCCCGACCGGCTGATCCCCTTCGCCTCGATCTCGCCCGAGCGCAGCATCTACCGCCCGGGCTGGAGCGCCGACGATCCGGCCCTGCTCGCGCAGCTCGACGCGCTGCTGGCCACCGGGCTCTACAAGGGCATCGGCGAGATCTCGGCCGCGCACTTCCCGGCATCGGGCTTCGCGGAGACCGACTACAGCCCGACCGGCGCGACCATGACCGGCATCATGACGCTCGCGCGCAAGTACCGGCTGCCGGTGATGGTGCACGTGGAATCCACGCGCATGGCCGAGCTGCAACAGATGCTCGAGCGCTTTCCCGACGTGCCGGTGATCTGGGCCCATGGCGGCTACACGCCGCTGTTCCTCGCGCGGCGGCTGCTCGATCGGCATCCGAACCTGCACTACGAACTCAGCGCGCGCACCTGGCCGCGCCATCCGCGCTCGCCCGACTACACCGTGCTGCGCGACGGCCAGAACGTCTGGCCCGAATGGCTCGCGCTGATCGAGGCGCAGCCCCACCGCTTCCTGATCGGCACCGACGCAAGCCACCGCTCGGCCGACGCCGAGGCCATGAAGTTCGCGAGCGTGCAGAACTTCCTGGGCCAGCTCGCTCCCGAGGCGCGGGAACTGGTGGCGCGCGGCAATCTCCTGCGGCTCGTGGGGATGAAACCTTGAAACGAACGGCTGCGGCCGAGGAATTCGCGGCCATTGCAGGACGCGCGGCCATCCATTCGAGCGGAACGACCATCGCGCCGCGCCCGCCGATTTCGAACAATCGATGACCCATGCACACGCACGACATCCGCATCGACACCGACTCCCCCGTCGCCAACGACCTCATGTTCTGGAGCCTCATCGGCCACGAGGGCCTGTCGCGCGCCGCGGTCTACGAACTCACCGTACTGTCGAAGAACGGGCTTGTGCAACCCAAGGACATCCTGGGCCGCGCCTTCGACATCGGCATCGACTTCATCGATGCCCATGAGCTCCCCCATACCCGCCACTGCCACGGGCACGCCGTGCGCTTCCTGCGCGAAGGCCGCACCGGGCGCTACCACCGCTACCGCATCACGCTGCGCTCCTGGTTCTGGCTGCTGACCAAGCGGCGCAACTCGCGCATCTTCCAGGACAAGCCGGTGCTCGATGTGCTCAACGGCGTGTTCGAGGACAGCCCGGCGCGGCGCATCCGCAAGACCAATGCCGACGGCGTGATCGGCGCGCACGAACCGCACCGCTACTGCGTGCAGTTCCAGGAGAGCGACCACGATTTCCTCTCGCGGCTGCTCGAGGCCGAAGGCATCTACTACTGGTTCGACGCGCACGACGAGCCGGGCCGGCTGCAGCTCGCCGACACCAGCTTCGTCGCGCACAAGCGCCTGCCGGCCACGCCGGTGCTGCACTACACCGACGTCGCGGGCGAGGCGCGCTTCAACGAGATCACGCGCTGGATCTCCACGCAGCGGCTGGACACCGGCAAGCACGCGGCACGCGACAGCGACTTCAAGGCCATCCGCAAGAACATCGGCGCCACCATCGACGCCGCCGACGAGCACGAGCTCGCCGAGTTCGAGGACTTCGAATACCCGGGCGACTACTTCAGCGTCGAGCACGCCGAGGCCACGGCCAGGATCCGCGGCGAGGAACTGATCGCGCGCCGCGACCGCCACTGGGCCGTGACGACCTGGCCCGACGTGGGCGTGGGCCGCAGCTTCGTGCTCGAGGGCGATGCGCCCGAGCTGGCGCGCGGCGAACACCTGATCGGCGCCTGCAGCTTCGTCATCACCCATCCGGGCTACGAAGGCGCCGACGACGAGCGCACGCGCAAATGGCATGCCGAGCGGCTGTGCGGCCTGATCGCGGGCGACGCGGTCAACGACGGCGCGGACGGCGTGCTCGACGAGCTGATCCGCACCGAGCGCACGCTGCACGACGCCCAGCGCGGCGTCTGCGTGTTCTTCCTCACCGTGCTGCCGATGCAGCTGCCGTTCCGCCCGCCGCGCCTCACGCCGCGCGTGACCATGCCCGGCCCGCAGACCGCGATCGTGGTCGGCCCCGAAGGCGACGAGCTGCACGTGGACGAACACGGCCGCGTGAAGGTGCACTTCCACTGGGACCGCTACGACGAGAGCGACGAGAAGTCGACCTGCTGGGTGCGCGTGTCGCAGCCCTGGGCCGGCAAGGGCTGGGGCGGCTACTTCGCGCCGCGCATCGGGCAGGAGGTGATCGTCGACTTCCTCAACGGCGACCCCGACCGGCCCGTGATCGTGGGGCGGGTCTACAACGACGACCAGCCCATTCCCTACAAGTCGCCCACGCAGAGCGGCTTTCGCACGCGCTCCACGCCCGGGGGCGATGCGAGCAACTACAACGAGATCCAGTTCGAGGATCGCAAGGGGGAGGAGCTGTTGTCGGTGCATGCGGAGCGGGACATGCGGCGGGTGGTCGAACGCGACGATGCGACCTACGTCGGCCGCGACCAGACCCTGACCGTCGACCACGACCAGACGCAGCAGGTGGGCCACGACCGCATGGTGCACGTTGCGAACAACGACCGTTCGATCGTCGACGGCATGCAGAAGCAGACGATCAAGAAGGACCATTTGCACCACGTGGTGGGCAAGCAGGATGCCTTCGTGGACGCCGACCGCAATCTCACGGTGCAGAAGAATTCGAAGGTCGACGTCGGCGGGCAGCGCGTGGACATCACGCGGGCCGACGAGACGCGCGACGTGCTCGGGAACAAGACGGTCACCGTCGGCGGGGATTACTCGTTCAAGGCGCGGAACATTCGCTTCGAGGCGGCGCACTACGACTTCGTCGTGACGGGCGCGAATTCGACGGTGGTCACCAGTCCGAAGGGCCCCTACTCCATCCTTGCCAACGAGGTGAAGGTCATCAGCAATACGAATGTCAGCACCTTTGCGGTGGGGGACATCAACGAGACCTCGATCGGGTCGAATCAGACGGTGATCGGATCGAATTCCAGCGGCTACATCGGTTCGAACAGTGAAGCGAACATGGGTATCGCGCGAACCTCCTTCGGTGGGCTCAGCCTTGAAACGGCGATGGGGATCAGCATCTCGAACTTCCTGGGGTTGCAGATCGAGAACGCGGCCGCCTTGCGGCTTGAAACGGTCGCAGGCATCGGTATCGAGATCGGCAAGATCAAGATGCTCCATACAGGTCTGTTCAACATTGCCCCCGTGAAGGACAGCAACGCGGACGGCGCCCCCCCTTCCGTTGCCTCCAGGGAGGCCAGTGAATGGGCCATGCTCATGACGGCCAGCGGCGCCTTGAGCGGACTCGGCTACTACTATGCCGACAAAGCGGAGACCCTAAAGCAATACAAGAATGCCGTCGCCGAGATGCGCAAAGCGGCCACGATGGCGTGGGACGCAGAGCTCACGGGATTGGCTCATCGCATGGAGACCCTGGCAGACGCACTCGAGGCGCGCTCAGCGAGTGGTTGGATCCGCTATGTTCCGGTTCTCGGAGAGCTTGCATCGGCTGCTGCGGATCCGGCAGACGTGGGGTTGGCGGAGAAGTGGAAGGTCGAGAAGCCAGATTCCATCAATGCGGACGACGCCGCACCCGATCATTTCCTCTACGGCGGCCTCGACAACCGCCACGAACACAACCACGAACGCCACGCGCGCAGAAACCCTCAGCAACCGCCTTCATCGCCCAAGCCACCACCGACACAGGACATGCCCCCTGGCCCTGACGAATCGCCACCCAAAGGCTGAAGCAGATGCAAGTCGTCAAACCCGGCCAGATCAGTCTGACCACTCGTCCCTTCACGTTTCGCAAGCGTCACGGGATGTCCATCAGTGCCATGCTCCACGTCCCCTTCGATCAAGGCGAGCAAGGACGTCTCTGGGGCGAACAGTCCATGTGGAATTTCCTCGCGGGCGAAACGGAATCACCACTGATCGACGAAGGCATCGCCAAGCTGACGCCCGAATTTCTGGTGCACGGTCATGTCTATCCTCCCGGCGATGGCAGTCACGCACGCGCCGTACGCGCACGACTCGGTGGGAAGGAGAAGATTCTGCTGGCCTTCGGTGACCGGCACTGGGCGGGCAGCACTCCGACCACGCCCCAAGCCTTTGACAAGCTGCCCCTTTCGTGGCGAAGAGCCTTTGGAGGCACGGGGTTCATGGCCAACCCCTGCGGTATCGGCGCACAGGAACTGGACGGCGTGCATCGCCTTCCGAACATCGAGAGTCCCAACGATCGCCTGGTCTCGCCGCGACAGCAGACAGAGCCCGCGGGCTTCTCCGCATTGGACTCTCAACATCCCGCACGGGCCGCACTGCGCGGAACCTACGACGACAGCTATCTGCGCGAACACGCGCCCGGCTTCGCTCCCGATATCGACTGGCACCATTTCAATGTCGCGCCGTCCGATCAGTGGCTGGAAGCGCCTTTGGCCGGAGACGAAGAGTTCTGCCTCGAAGGCATGCACCCCGCCAAGGAACGCATCGACGGCAAGCTGCCAGGATTGCGCGCACGCACATTCGCCCGCAAGCAGCCCGTCGATGGCAGTGAAAACGAATTCGTCGAGGTGCCGCTCCGGCTCACCACCGTCTGGTTCTTCCCGCACGCAGAACGCGCAATCCTGATCTTCCAGGGCATCACATCGGTGCGCGAAATCGACGGGACCGACATCGTGGAGTTGCTGGCCGCCGTGGAGCGCATCGGGAGCGAAAAGGACGATGCTCACTATCTCGACGTACTGAAAAAGCGCGCCGATCCCCAGATGGGTGCCATCCATGCCCTGAACGACGCGGACCTCCTCCCGGAAGACCTCGATCACTCGGACCCCGAATCCGAGGCGACGCAGGCCGTTCTTGCTGGTGATGGCATGCGAGCGGAAGTCGAACGAAGGCGATCAAGCATCGACTTCGAGCTGGCTCGCGCGGAGCTTCGCAAGCTCGGAAAGGACCCCGACGAGATGGGCCTTCGCATGCCGGTCGAAGAGCCCGTTCCAACCGGAGCGAAGCTTGCCGGCTATGTCGAACGCAAGCTCGTCGAATCGCGCGAACAGCAGCTCGCGGCGATCGAAGACATGCTTTCCTTGCTGGAACGCGCGCTGGAGCTGGAGAAAACCAAAGGCATCCCCATTTTTTCCAGCGGGCATCGCGGTCCTCCGCTGTACAACGCCACGCAGCATCTCGGTGAACTCCGGCAGATGTTTGCCGCCACCGGAAAGCCGTTCGACGAAGCCGCGATTTTTCCGAATCTCCTCAGAAAGCAGGACGCGGAACGCCAGGGTTACCTGCAATCGGCCCATATGCAATCGCCTGCTGCACGCATGAATGGCGAAGACGCGCAACGATTGCGGGTGGAGATGGTTCGGGCACATACCCTGGGTCTGCGGAACTTCATGCTCCATGATTTCACCGGCGCGAACTTCTCCGACATGGATCTGAGCGGCGTCGACTTCAGCGGGGCCCATCTGGAGAGCGCCGATTTTTCGCATTGCAACCTCTGTGGTTCAAATTTTTCCCGCGCAGTGCTGGCGCATGCCAAGCTGGACGGCGCCATCGCCATCGACGCGTCTTTTCGCGAGGCCAACCTCGGTCGGGCCGGCCTCCTCGGCACGGTGCTCGACCGTGCCGATCTTCAGGGAGCCATCCTGTCGCACTGCCGTTTCGAGCGCACCCATCTGCGAGGGGCGAGGCTCAAAGGCGCCCTCTGGATGGATACGGTATGGAATGCCACCGATGGCCGCGAGGCTTACGCAGAAGGCCAGACCTTCTACAAGATGGACCTGCGCTCGCTGCGCCTGGAAGAATCCGATCTCCGTGGTTGTTCATTCATCGAATGCGATCTTTCAGATGCGCGACTCGGCGGTGCAAGGCTCGATGGAAGCTCCTTCATCGATTGCAACCTCGAAGGAGCACAACTGGTGTCGACACGAGCAACCAGCACGTCTTTCGTGGGCAGCACGCGAATGGGCGGCATCAACCTGGCGCGGGCGGTTCTGCGCGATGCCAACCTCTCCGGCATGAAGCTGGAGGGAGCATCTCTGGTCAGGACTGATTTGCGAGGCGCCAACCTTTCTGGCGCGCTGCTCACGGGTTGCGATGGCCGGGCTTCGGACGCGCGCGGCGCACTGATGACTCGTTCGGTGCTTCGAGGGGGAAACTGGCAGAGTGCGAATCTGCGTGACTGCATCCTTCAGAACGCGGATCTTCGAAATACCGATCTGCGCGACAGCAATCTCTTCGGTGCGGATCTCTCGGGCATCCTGATTGACGGATCCGTGCAACTGCAGGGCGCACTTCTGACACGTGCGAAGACCTGGCCGCGGCGCAAGGCGGCCGAAACGGGGGGCGGTCAATGAGCCCCGAGGTGCTCACGCTCGCAGCTTTGATGGGCGAAGTCATCTCGGAGCGGAATCTGCGCGGCAAGAGTTATGCAGGGGCATCGCTGGGGGCGATCATTTTCACGAAGACATGTCTTGCTCAGGTCGATCTTCGAAACGCAGACCTGCGCGAAGCCGTGTTCGATCAATGCGACTTGCGTGGTGCCTTGCTTTCCGACGCGCAGCTTCGGGGCGCCGCTTTCGACCGATGTGTTCTGACACATGCGGATCTGCGACAGGCTTCTCTTCACCAAGCCAAGCTCTCGACTTGCGACTTGAGCCACGCCCAGCTCGCACGTGCCGTGATGTCGATGGCGACCCTGACGCGCTGCAATCTCTCCGGTGCCGTATTCCGCGACGCCAGTCTCGTCTCGTCCGTGATCAGCGAGTGTCGCCTGCACGACGTATCGCTCGATGGCGCCGATCTCGAACACGCGAGCCTGCTGGAAAGCGACGTGGTGAACCCTACATGGGAAGGGGCTCGCTTTCGCCATACCGTTTTCTTCAAATCAAGCTTGCCGGGTCAACGATTCTCCGGCCTGCGCCTCGAAGGTTGCCAGTTCGCCAACCTCGACCTTTCCGGATGCGACTTCTCCGAGGCAACGCTGACGCAATGCAACTTCCAGGGCTCGCAGATCGAGAACGTCCGTTTCCGTGGGATCCAGGCGCCCATGAGCATCTTTTGCGGCACGCACGGGCAGGGCTGCGATTTCACTGGCGCCCAGTTGCCGCAGAGCCTTTTCAGCGCCGCCAAGCTTCCTGGTTCGATCTTCGACGGTGCGAATCTCCGCCAGGCGCATTTCGCTCAAGCGGATATGCCAGGCGGCCAATGGATCGGAGCCGACCTCACCCATGCGGACCTGAGTCACGCGAATCTCGCACAAGGGGATTTCTCTCGCGCGGTGCTCCAGCGCTGCGTTCTGCATCGCGCCCAGCTCGGCGGTGCGATCGGGGTCGACTACTCCCGGGCGATAGCGCCCGATGCGGATCTGGAGCGCGCCGACTCCTGGAGACCCACCCTGTTCACAGCAACTTGAACCCCATGACCATCGCCAATCGCTCCATCCCCATTTCCCATCGCTCTCGCCGGAGGCTCCGCGCAACGGAATCGCATCGCACGACCGCTCATTGGAATGTCGGCGTCATCGTTGATATGCGGGACGACCTTTTCACGGTCGTCAGCGAGCAAGGCTCACTGGAAGCTCGCGTCTCGTTCAGTTGCCTGGTCGTCCCAGCACTCGGCGATACCGTGTCCTGTCTCGACGCAGGTGCAAATGGCGCCTGGATCGGGTCGATCCTCGCTCGCCAGGCACGGACGGGTCATGCCACCGTGGCTCCTTTGCATCTCTCCACCGGTCCGGTGACCTGGAACGTCGAGGGCAGCCTCGCCATAGCCGTCAAACGATTTTCTGTCGACGCCGAGGAATTCCACATGGCAACCCGCTCCATTGACGTCACGGCAGATCGGGCGCATGTCGTGGTCGAAGGGCTTCGTTTCATAGCGGGCGCCATCAAGCTCATCGCCTCCACGCTGTCGAGCGCAATGACCCGAGTGCAGCACTTCAGCGAAAGTTACGCACGCTCGACGACAGGGCTCGATCGTGTGAGTGCTGGTCACGTCGAGGTCGAGGCCGAGACACTCATGCACCTGAAGTCGCAGCACACCATGGTGGACGGAAGCAAGCTGGTGAAGGCGCGCGGCGGCCAGATCCATTTCGGTTGATCGCATGTTCGCGAACTGCCAGTTGATGGGGACCGACATGGCCTTTCCGGACGTCTGCATGACGCCGGCCGCGCCCTCCCCGATCCCGGTTCCCTACACGGACATTGCCCTCGGACCCACCGCCATCCCGAACTGTCCGACGATCCTGATCATGGGTGGGCCGGCGCACAACCTCGCCACGACGATTCCGATGACCAACGGCGACAACCCCGGCGTCCTGCTCGGCGTGGCCTCCGGCACCGTGATGGGCCCGAGCCGGCACACGACCGGCGCCAACACCGTGCTGTTCAACGGCATGCCCGCCACCCGCCTCACCAGCACCACCATGCAGAACAGCACCAACGCCATGGGCGCGCGCATCGCGCCGAGCCAGACGCTGGTGCTGATCCTCGCACCCTAAGGTCTATCGCCAATGGCCAACGCGGCAAGGGGCGCCCTAGGACCTCCGGCGGAGTGTCAAGCAGGCGTGCGATCACTAGCATCCGCTGTTTTCCGATTTCTTCCTCGCATGTCGAAGACCTTCAAGCGCGGGCGCCACCACGCAGCCCCGCACGAGACCGCACCCGACACCGAACGGCTCATCACACGCCTCTGGTTCGAGCCGGTGCTGAGCTTCCAGTACCGCTGCGCGGCGAACGACGCGGTCGAGGTCCGCAGCCGCTCGCATGCGCCGCTGTACGTGTTCTGCGACGACGGCTGGCGCGTGCGGATGGCCGATGGGGTTCATCTCGCGAACAAGGGCGACATCCTGTTCCTGCCGCGTGGCGGGGTGCACCTGGTCTTTCGCGACGAACAGGTCGTGCCGCGCGGCATCGAGGACCTGGTTCGCGCGGGCTTTCGCAACCGCCACGGTGTCTATGCGGTGGGCTCCGAGCACGACGCGCTCGTCGCGGGCAGCTTCTTCGAGACCAGCGCCCTGATGGAGCACCCGCTGATGGCGCTGCTGCCCGAGGTGGTGCACTGCAAGGCCGGCGAAGGCGCCGGGGATGCGCGCGTGGTCGACTGGGTGCGCTGGATTTCCGACCTCGACGCCGGCAATGCGATGGCGATGGGGCCTTCGATCAACGGCATCCTGCGCATGCTGCTGTCGCGCCACTTCGCCGACCCGGCCCATGCGGTGGGACTGGAGGCCGCGCCCGGACGCCGCGATCGCCAGCTCTCGACGGCCGTGCTCGCGATGCATGAGCATCCCGCGCGCAACTGGACCGTCGATGCGCTGGCGGCGCTGTGCCACCTAAGCCGCAGCGCCTTCGCTTCGCGCTTCAGCCAGCAGTTCGGCCTGCCGCCGCTGCGCTACCTCTTCCACACGCGCATGCGCATCGCCGCGCGCCTGCTGAAGGAGCAGCGGCTCACGCTCGACCAGGTGGCGCAGCAGGTGGGCTACTCGAACGGGCTCGCGCTCTCGCGTTCCTTCAAGCGCGCCACCGGCATGCGGCCGCGCGGCCAGGCGCAGCCCTGAGGAAGCTTCGCGGCCTCAGGGCGCGGGTGCAACTCCGCTCTTGCCCACGCGCAGCCGGTACACCTTGCCCACGCCCACGGTCGCCACGTAGAGCATGTTCGCCTCGGCGCCGCGGCCGAAGCCCACGTTCACCGGGCTCTCGCAGTTCGGCAGCACGAGCCGCGCCACGAGCTGGCCCGCGGGCGTGAGCACGTAGAGGCCCGGTCCGCCGGGCGAGGACGGCAGCGCGAGGTAGACGTTGCCCTCGGTGTCGGTGGCCATGCCGTCGACGCAGCCGGCCTTCTCGAGGTCGAGCAGCACGCGCGGCGCACCGGGATTGCCCGCGGCATCGAGCGCATAGGCCAGCAGGCCGCCCGAGCCGGTGCGGTCGAGCGGGGCCGGGCCCTGCTCGCCGAGCGCGTTGCTGCCGGGGTCGCACAGGCCCGCATAGAGCGTGCGCCCGTCGGGCGAGAGCTCGACGCCGTTGACCTTGGCGTTGTCGCCGAGGATGCGGACGATGGGCCACAGGCCCCTGGCGCCGCTGCCCGCGGCCGGCGGGTCGAGGCGGTAGACGGCATGGATGCGCTGCTCGATGGTCTCGGGGCCAAACAGCCGCAGGTCGGAGAAATAGATGCGGCCCGCGCGGTCGATGGCCACGTCGTTGGGCGCATTGAGCTGCCGGTTGTCGTGGAAATAGGCGACCACGCGGTAGTCGCCGCTGCGCAGGTCGGTCACCGACACGCGGCGGCCACCGAAGTCGGCACCCTCGGCCGCCACCAGGCGGTCCTGCGCGTCGATGGCCAGGCCCGCCGCCATGTTGCTGGGCTCGCGGAACACGCGCGGCCGGCCGCCCGGCGGAATCACCCAGATGCGGCCGCCCTGCACGCCCCTGGCATCGCTGCAGCCGACCGAGCGCGTGATCTCGGTGAAATAGACGCTGCCGTCCGATGCGGTGGCGATGCCCTCCATCACGCCGCAGCCGCCCGCATGCACGGTCTCGAACGCGGTCGATGGAAAGAACTCC
This sequence comes from Variovorax sp. 20P10.2.4, assembly GCF_058244205.1. Classification (NCBI taxonomy): domain Bacteria; kingdom Pseudomonadati; phylum Pseudomonadota; class Betaproteobacteria; order Burkholderiales; family Comamonadaceae; genus Variovorax; species Variovorax sp. 20P10.2.4. The sequence continues at coordinate 2,654 of NZ_JBZAYE010000147.1, read as the reverse complement.
TGCTGGCGAGTGAGCGCCGCGTCCTGCAGGCCGCTCAGGCGCACGGGTGGCTGGGATTGCGCGTACGTCAGGGTGGACTGCAACAGCGCCAGCGCGATGCACAGCGGCGCCAGCAGGCGCGAACGCAGGGTCTTGTCTCTCATGGTCTTCTTCTCCTTCGTGAATCCGGGTACGGCCATTCAGGCGTGGCGCCGCAGGAACGGCAGCACGTGTGCCAGCACCTCGTCGGGCGCCTCCTCGGCCATCAGGTGGCCGCAGTCGACGGTGCCGCCCTCCACGGTGTCGGCCCAGGTCTTCCAGACTTCGGCCGGGTCGGGCCGCGCGGTGTTCGACGCGCTCCACAGCACCTGCACCGGGCAGGCCAGGCGGCGGCCGGCCGCGAGGTCCTCGCGGTCATGCTGCAGGTCGATCGAGGCGGCGGCGCGGTAGTCCTCGAGCATCGCGTGGCGCACCGATTCCTTCGCGAAGGCGCGGTGGTACTCGGCCAGCGCCTCGGGCGTGACGGCGTCGACCTTCTGCACCATGTTGCGCAGGGTCCAGTCGAGGTAGTAGGCGGGGTCGGCGCGCAGCATGCGCTCGGGCAGGTCGAAGGGTTGCGCGAACAGGTACCAGTGGAAGGCCTTGAGCCCGAAGGCCATGCCGGCGCGCTTCCACATCTCCTCGGTGGGAATCACGGTGAGCGAGACGAAGCAGCGCACGGCCTCGGGCGTGTCGAGCGCGAGCCGGTAGCCCACGCGCGCACCGCGGTCGTGGGCCATGACGGCGAAGCGCTCGAAGCCCAGCGCGCGCATCAGCGCGAGCTGGTCGACGGCCAGCGTGCGCTTGCAGTGGTTGAGGTGCAGCGGATCGCCGGCGGGCCCGGTGCTGTCGCCATAGCCGCGCAGGTCGGGCGCGACCACGGTGAAATGCCGTGCGAGCACGGGTGCGACGCGGTGCCAGGCCACATGCGTCTGCGGGTAGCCATGCAAGAGCAGCAGCGGTGGTCCGCTGCCGCCGACTTCGACGTGGATCCGCGCATCGCCGAGTTCGATGGAGCGCGCCTCGAAACCGGGGAAGAAAGGCGCGCTCATCGCAGCACCTCGGCGAAGAAGTCGGCCATGGCCTCGAGCTGCTCGTCCATCATGTGGCGGCCGTGCACGATGCGCGCGCCCATGGATTCGGCGAGCGCGAGCAGCGCGGTGGTGGGCGGCTCCATGATCACGTCGGCCACCGTGTGGCCCGCGCGGATCGCCGAGGGCGCGATCGGCAGCGGGTCGTCCGCGCGCATGCCGGCGGGCGTGGCGTTGATGAGCAGGTCGCGCGGGCTCTCGCCATCCCATGCGCCGGCGTTGCAGCCCGATGCGCGCAACCGCGCGACGAGATCGGCGCGCTTCGCGTCGTCGGCATCGCGGATGTCGATGGAGGCGGCACCCGCGGCGGCGAGCGCGAAGGCGATCGCATTGCCCGCGCCACCGGCGCCCGCGAGGCCGACGCTGCGGCCCCGCACCTCGAAGCCGTTGCGCACCAGGCCGGCGAGAAAACCGGCGCCATCGAGCAGCTCGCCCTGCCAGCCCTGGCCATGGCGGCGCAGCACGTTCACGGCGCGGGCTTCGCGCGCCGCCCGCAGCAGTTCGATCGGCAGTGCCGCCACCTGCTGCTTGTGCGGCACGGTGACGACGATGCCCGCGAGGTTACGCACGGCATGCAGGCTGTGAAGCAACGGCGCCACGTCGTCGGCGCGCACGTGCAGCGGCACCAGCACGGCGTTGAGGCCGCGCCGCTGCAGGCGCTGCGTCAGCGGCAGCGGCGCCTTCACCTGCGCGATCGGGTCGCCGATGATGCCAAGTACGGCGGTGCTGCCGTCGAGCTTGAGGCCGTTCCAGTCGAGGGTGTTGTCAGGCATGGGCGAAGCCGTTTCGTTGCAGGAAGGAGGTGGTGGCGCGATGGGCGGCCGCGGCGCGCGCCTGCGGATCCATCGTGGCCATGCGGATGGCGCTGGGTGCCTCTACCGACAGCAGCGCATCGCCGGCCAGGGAGGCGAGCAGCGCGGCCAGCGGCAGCGCGCCTTCGCCCGGAAACAGCCGATGGGCCCGGCCCTCCTCCGCGGGCGAGAGGCCCGGGTGGCGCTGCGCGGGCGCGTCGTTGATCTGCATGAAACCGCGGTCGATGCGCTCGGCATGCAGGTCCGACAGCTGGCAGCCGGCGCGGCAGAAGTGCAAGGCGTCGACCACGATGCGCGCATCGGACACCGGCACCGCGGCCACCAGCCGCTGCGCATCGGCCAGGCTGCGCGCGGCGGTGTAGACCATGAACTCGACGCCGAGCGACAGCCCATGCGGCCGCGCCCGTTCGGCCAGCGCGGCAATGCCGTCGGCGGCGCGCGCGAGATCGGCATCGTCGACATTGACCATGAGGCAGCGCGCGCCCAGCGCCTGCGCCGATTCGAGCACGCCGGCCAGTGCCGCGGCGTCGAAGTCCGGCTTGATGCGCGCGATCTCGATGTCGTGCACCGCCATGCCCAGGTCGCTCAGCCGCGCCAGCGTTTCGCGCAGCATCGCGCCGCCCACGGTCATCGGGAATGGCGCCTCGCCGAGACGCGCGGGCAGCAGGCGGATGCCGACGCCCGCGAAGCCCGCCGCATGCGCGGCCTCGACCAGCCGCGGCGGCGCCGCATC
>NZ_JBZAYE010000146.1:0-14051 GCF_058244205.1 Variovorax sp. 20P10.2.4 | reverse complement strand
TGCCGGGCGTGGCCTACCTGGCGCAGGACGTGCGCGAGGCCGGCATCGGCAAGGCCTTCGCCGACCATGCCATCGACACCGTGGTGCACCTGGCCTCGATCGTCACGCCGGGCAGGGACTCGAACCGCGACTTCGAGCATTCGGTCGACGTGGGCGGCACGCGCAACGTGCTCAAGGCCTGCACCATGTACCGGGTCGCGCACATCGTGGTGTCGTCGAGCGGCGCGGCCTACGGCTACCACGCCGACAACCCGGCCTGGATCGACGAGCGCCAGCCGCTGCGCGGCAACGCGGTGTTCGCCTATGCCGACCACAAGCGCCAGGTCGAGGAGCTGCTGGCCGACTGGCGCGCGCGCCATCCCTCGCTGGCGCAGACGGTGCTGCGCATCGGCACCATCCTCGGCGAGCGTGTCGACAACCAGATCACGGCGCTGTTCGAGAAGCGGCGGCTGATCGCGATCCGCGGCAGCGCGAGTCCCTTCGTCTTCGTCTGGGACGAGGACGTGACCGGCGCCATCGCCCATGCGCTCGAAGGCGGCGCGCCGGCCGGCTGCTACAACCTCGCGGGCGATGGCGCGCTGCCGATCCATGAGATCGCGGCGCGGCTGGGCAAGCGCACCATCGACTTTCCCGCGGGCGTGCTGAAGACGGCGCTGGCGGTGGGCTCGACGCTCGGCGTGAGCCGCTACGGGCCCGAGCAGCTCGATTTCCTGCGCTACCGGCCGGTGCTCTCGAACACCGCGCTGAAGGAGCGCTTCGGCTACCGCCCGCGCAAGACCAGCGCCGAGGCCTTCGAGGCCTTCGTGGCGGCGCGCGCGGCGCAAGGGCGGCCGGTCACGCGCGGGGCTTAAGACTTCTCCACCGGCTCCAGCAGGTAGGCGAGCATGCGCCGCGCGTTCAGCGGCAGCTCTTCGGAATTGCGCACGCAGGCCATCAGCGTGCGCTCGGCCCAGGCGTCGGCCAGCGAGGCGCGCGCGATCTTCATCGAACGCGCGCAGCGCGCGGCCGCGGTCTGCGGCAGGATGCCCACGCCGATGCCCTGCTCGACCATGCGGCACACGGCCTCGAAGTTGCGCACCCGCACGCGGTAGGACAGGTGGCGCCCGAGCGCGCGCGCATGCATGGTCACGAGCTGCTGCAGCGCGCTGTCGGCGGGCAGGCCGACGAATTCGCTGTCGACCACCTCGGCCAGCTTCACGCGCCGGCGCCCGGCCAGCGCATGGCCGCGCGGCATCACCAGCACCAGGTCGTCGCGCCGGAACGGATGGCATTCGAGGCCCTCGGTGTCGATGGCGTCGGAGACGATGCCGATGTCGCACAGCCCGGCGCGCAGCGCCTCCACGGTGTCGGGGCTGGGCCGTTCCTCGAGGTCGATCGACACCCGCGGATGCTGCGCCAGGAAGCGCGCCAGCACCTCGGGCAGGTGCTCGGTCAGCGCCGAGGTGCCGCAGAGGAAGCGCACATGGCCCTTGAGGCCCTGGCCGTACTCGCCGAGCTCGCCGCGCAGCCGCTCCATCTGCTGCAACACCACGCGCGCATGGTGCAGCAGGGTGCGGCCGGCCTCGGTGGGGCGCACGCCCTGCGCATGGCGCGTGAGCAGCGGGGTGCCGAGCGCGTCCTCCATGCCGCGCACGCGCTGGCTGGCCGAGGCCAGCGTCATGTGCGAGCGCTGCGCGCCGGCGGTCAGGCTGCCGGCCTCGACGACGTGGAGGAAGAGCCGCAGGTCGGTGAGATCGAATCGCATGGTGAGCCCGCAAGGTAGCACGCCGGCCTCAGTCTGTGCCTGAGGCTCGCTGCGCGAATGCCGGATTCCCGGCCGGCGCCGCGGCCGGCAGACTGCGCGCCAATGACGTCTTCCTCTTTCTCGAACGAACTGGCCGGCCTCGCGGGGCACGGCTTCGCCGCCGCGGCGGTCTTCCTGCTGGCCGGCGTGATCAAGGGCGTGATCGGCCTCGGGCTGCCCACGGTGTCGATGGGCCTGCTCGCGCTGTGGATGCGGCCGGTGCAGGCGGCGGCGCTGCTGATCGTGCCCTCGCTGGTCACCAACGTCTGGCAGACCGGGCCGCGCGCGAGCTTCCTGCCGGTGCTGCGGCGCATCGGCGGCATGCAGGCCGGCATCCTGGCGGGCACGCTGGGCGGCGCCTGGTGGCTGGGCGTGCCGGCCGGTGCCTGGGCCTCGGTGGCGCTCGGCGTGGCGCTGGTGGCCTATGCGCTGTGGGGGCTGACCGGGCGGCAACTGAAGGTGGCGCCCGCGCACGAGCGCTGGCTCGGGCCGCTGGTCGGCATCGCGACCGGGCTGGTGACGGCCGTGACCGGGGTGTTCGTGGTGCCGGCCGTGCCCTACCTGCAGGCGCTGGGCTTCCAGCGCGACGCGCTGATCCAGGCGATGGGCATCTCGTTCACCACCTCGACCGTGGTGCTGGCGATCGGGCTCGCGGGCAACGGCGGCTACCCGCTGGCGGTGCTCGGCGGCTCGGCGCTGATGCTGGTGCCGGCGATCGCGGGGATGGTGCTGGGCACCTGGCTGCGCCAGCGGCTGCCGGTGCCGGTGTTCAGGCGCTGCTTCCCGATCGGGCTGGGGCTGCTGGGTGCCTACATGGCCGTGCGGGCCATGGGGTGAGTACGGAGGGGGCGTTCAGCCCGCGGCCACGGGCTGGGCGGCTGCCAGGGCCTGCGCGGCGCGCACGCGCTCGATGGCCTGGCGGTAGGGCAGGGCATAGCCGTCGATCGGTGCCTCGGGCGCCAGCCAGCTGAAGGAGAACACCAGGCCGTCCTCTTCGGGGCTGCCCATGGCCACGTGGTCGAAGTGCTCGGGCAGCGGCCCTTCGGCATGGATCAGGAACAGGTGCCACAGCTGCGGGTGGCGGTGGGTGTTGCCCTCGACGCCGGCCTCGCAGTCGCGCTGCAGGGTGCCCAGCGAGATCAGCGCGCCGGCATGGTCGATGCCCGATTCCTCGAGCAGCTCGCGCCGCACCGCGAACTCGGGTGACTCGCCCGGTTCGATGGTGCCCTTGGGCAGCTGCATGTTGCCGTCCTCGGGATGGCGGAACACCAGCAGCCGGCCGCGCGCGTCGACCAGGCAGGCGCAGGCCTTCGGGATCGCGACGGCCTCGGTGCCGGCGGTCATGGCGATCAGGCGCCGGTCAGCGCGGCCTTGACCGCGGCGCTCACCAGGCCCATGTCGGCCTTGCCGGCCAGGCGGGCCTTGACCGCGCCCATCACCTTGCCCATGTCGCCCGGGCCCGCGGCGCCGAGCTCGGCCACGATGGCTTTGACCTCGGCGGCGATCTCGTCGGCGCCCAGGCGCTGCGGCAGGTAGACCTCGAGCACCTTGATCTCGGCGGCTTCCTTGTCGGCCAGGTCGGTGCGGCCGCCCTGGGTGAAGGCGGTGACCGAGTCCTTGCGCTGCTTCACCAGCTTGTCGACGATGGCCACGACCATGGCGTCGTCGAGCTCGACGCGCTCGTCGACTTCCTTCTGCTTGAGCGCGGCCAGCAGCAGCCGGATCGTGCCCAGGCGCTCGGAGTCCTTGGCGCGCATCGCGGTCTTCATGTCTTCGGTGATCTGTTCTTTGAGGCTCATGGGGTCTCCTGCGGGAAAAAACAAAGCCGCGGCAGGTTTCCCTGGCGCGGCTGGAAGGCAGTTGGCGGGGCGGAGGGCGGCGGGTTCGGTTTGTCGAATCGGCCGCTGTCTCCGGTGCCAGGGTGCGTCAGTACAGCTTCTTGGGCAGCTGCATGCTGCGAACGCGCTTGTAATGGCGCTTCACGGCGGCTGCCTTCTTGCGCTTGCGCTCGGCGGTCGGCTTTTCGTAGAACTCGCGGGCGCGCAGGTCGGTCAGCAGGCCGAGCTTTTCGATGGTGCGCTTGAAGCGGCGCAGGGCGACGTCGAAGGGCTCGTTTTCTTTAACGCGGATGGTGGTCATCAGGAATCGTTGATTTGAAATTTGGCCGGGGGAGGATCGAGAGCCCCAGGCCGGGGTTCCTCAACAAGAAAAAGTGTGTGGCCGTTGAGGGAAGGCCAAAGTTAGCCGGCGATTATAGCGCGTTTGCGCAGGCGTGGGCACTCGCCCAGGCCCATTGGAAGTTGTAGCCGCCCAGCCAGCCGGTGACGTCGACCACTTCGCCGATGAAATACAGGCCCGGCTGCTTCGATTCCATCGTCTGGGACGACAGGTCGCGCGTGTCGACGCCGCCGGCCGTGACCTCGGCCTTCTTGTAGCCCTCGGTGCCCGAAGGCACGATCTGCCAGCGCGCGATGCGCTCGGCCAGCGCGGCCAGCGCGCGGTCGGCCGCCTCGTTGATCGGCCGCTGCAGCGCGCCGTCCTGGCCGACCCAGGCATCGGCCAGCCGCGAGGGCACCAGGGCGGCGAGCTCGTTGGCGATGCGTTTCTTCGAGCGCAGCTTGGCCTCGGCGAAGGCCGCGGCCACGTCCACGCCGGGCGCGAAATCCAGCGTGAGCGGCGCGCCGGGCTTCCAGTAGCTCGAGATCTGCAGCACGGCCGGGCCCGAGAGGCCGCGGTGGGTGAACAGCAGGTCCTCGAGGAAGGCCATCTTCTCCTTCTTGGCCCCGGTCTCGATGCGCACCGGCAGCGCCAGCCCGGCCAGTTCGGCATAGGGCGCCCAGGCCTCGCCGCCGAAGGTCAGCGGCACCAGCGCCGGGCGCGGCGCGACCATGCGCAGGCCGAACTGCTCGGCGATGCGGTAGCCGAAGTCGCTGGCGCCGATCTGCGGGATCGACAGGCCGCCCGTGGCGACCACGATCTTCGGCGTCTCGATAGGGCCGCGGCTGCTCTCGATTCGATAGCTGCCGACGCTCGTCCCATCTGCGTTTTCGGCCGAGAACGTGATATGCCCGATGCGGCAGGGCTGCCAGCGCTCGACCCCGCCGGCCGCGCATTCGGCCAGCAGCATGTCGACGATCTGCTGCGAGGAGCCGTCGCAGAACAGCTGCCCCTTGTGCTTCTCGTGGAAGGCGATGCCGTGCTTCTGCACCAGCTCGACGAACTGCTGCGGCGCATAGCGCGACAGCGCCGAGCGGCAGAAATTCGGGTTCTCGCCGATGAAATGGCGCTGCGGCGCGCGCACGTCGAGGTCGCGGTTGGTGAAGTTGGCGCGGCCGCCGCCCGAGATGCGGATCTTCTCGCCCACCTTCTCGCTGTGGTCCAGCAGCAGCACCTTGAGCCCGCGCTGGCCCGCCACGCCCGCGCAGAACAGGCCGGCGGCGCCGGCGCCGATCACCACGGCGTCGAAACGCGCGACTTCGCTCACTGAAGTACCTCCGTGCTTCGCACTGCGGTGCGAGCTTGCTTGGGGCGGCCCGGCGCGGCGCTCATGGCCCGTCGGCCGCCAGTACCGGCGGCGGGTTGTACTTGAGGTGGCCCACGTAGCGCAGCGGCTGGGTGGCGGCGATCGAGGGCACGTCGCCCTCGCGCATGTGCAGCAGGTCGGCCGGGCTGACCCAGCGCGGGTCGGCGCTGGTGATCGGCAGGCCGGCCCGGTTGTAGGCCTCGAGCACGAACTGCGAGCAGAAGAACTGGTCGTCGCGGCTCGCGCCCAGCTGCACCAGGGCCATGCCGCTCATGCAGTAGTGGCTGACCGCGCCCGGCATCAGCGGCAGCTCGCACAGCCGGCGGTTCAGCACGAAGGGCGCATTGAGCAGCACGCCCACGGTGTTGTAGCGCACGCCGACCTGCGACAGCGCCCAGGTGCGCATGCGCTCGGCGCCGGCCGCGTCCACGCCGGGCACGCGGAAGGCCACCACCATCTGTTCCTCGTCGACCACCTCGGCCAGCGCCCGCGCGCGCACGCCGGTGCCCACGGCCTCGGCGATCTGGCCGTCGCCGAGGTAGAGCACCGCATGGCTCACGGGCGAGAAGGTGCCCAGCCGGATGCCGAAGGAGTTCACCGTGGCGATCGAGGTCAGCAGGATGTCGCCGGGCTCCAGTGCATCGGCCGCGATCAGCTCGCCGCCGTTGCCCGGCGCGATCACCGAGCTCTGCACCCGCAGGCGCAGGCCGCTGTCTTGCGAGGGCAGGTCGAGGCGGGTGGCGCAGGCCCCGAGCAGCAGGGCGGCGCCCGCGGCAGCGAGGGCCGCGCAGGTCTGGCGGAACGCGCGCATCAGCCCTTCCAGAGGAACGGGAACTTCAACTGCTTGAAGAAGCCGTTCGGCACGTAGTCGCCCAGCACGCCGTACTTCTCGGGCCAGAGCCGGGTGGTCTTCACGGCCGTGCCGAACAGGTAGTCGAGGAAGGCGTAGTGCGCCGCATAGTTCTTGTCGAGCGCTTCCTGGTCCTGGCTGTGGTGCCAGTGGTGGAAGTTGGGCGTCACGATCACGTAGCGCAGCGGGCCGAGCCGCACGCTCACGTTGCAGTGGTTGAACACCGCCTGGAAGCCCACCACCACGATGTAGGCGTCGATCACTTCCTTGCTGAAGCCCAGCACGTAGATCGGCGCCAGCACCAGGGTGCGCGTGATCAGCAGCTCGAGGATGTGCTGGCGCGAGCCGGCCATCCAGTCCATGCTCTTCACGCTGTGGTGCACCGCGTGCAGCCGCCACAGCACCGGCACCTCGTGGTAGGCGCGGTGCGTCCAGTACTGCACCAGGTCGGCCACCAGGATGATCAGCAGCAGCCCGGCCCAGAACGGCAGGTTGCCGACCCAGCCGCGGATGCCGTCGTTGGCGGCCCAGCCGAACAGCTTGTGCACCATCAGGTTGGTGGCCAGCAGCACGAAGCCCACGATCATGTGGTTGACCACGAAGTGGTGGAAGTCGGTCTGCCATTCGGCGCGGAACACGGGCTGGTCCTTGCGCAGTGCGAACAGCTTCTCGATGAAGATGAAGATCAGCGAGGAGCCGAGCAGGTCGAGGATGAACCAGTCGAGGCCGATGTAGGGCGTGTTGTCGGCGAAGTCGTTGACGGGGACCTTGTGGCCGCCGAGCAGGGCCGACAGCACGATCAGCAGGAAGGCGAAGGACGAGAGCCAGCGCGTGCGGTTGAAGATGATGTTGACCAGCGAGAGGCCGCCCGAGACCACCATGGCGACGAGCAGCACCCAGCGCATGAGGTCGACGTTGTAGCTCTTGCGCAGCTCGGGCGTGCTCAGGTACTGCGGGAAGTGGAACACCAGCACGCCGAGGAAGCACAGCACCGCGAGGCTGATGGCGATGGTGCCCGTGACCATGCCCTTGCCGCGGCGCAGCTCGCCGTGGCTTTCGGCGAGTTCGTTGAGTTTGTCGATTTCCAGCATGCCCGCCTCTGTCTTGCTTTTTTGTAGGGGCGCGATTTTAGGTCGGGCGGCGCCAAAGCGGTCACCCCCTTCGGGTGGAGCGCCGCCGCAGCAACGCGGCCGCCCCCAGCGCCGCGGCCATGACCAGCAGCGACACCACGGTGGTCACCGTGCCGAGGGCATAGATCGAAGGGGTGGTCACGGTCGAGGTCAGGCCCTGCAGCTCGAGCGGCAGGGTGTTGACGTCGCCGATGGCCTGCGAGGTGCGCGCGATCTCGTCCCAGGAGAGGGTGAAGCCGAACATGCCGATGCCCACGATCGAGGGGCCGATCAGCGGCAGCACGACGAAGCGGAAGGTCTGCCAGGGCGTGGCGCCGAGGTCGCGCGCGGCCTCCTCGTAGGCCGGGTTGAAGCGGTTGAAGACCGCGAACATGATGAGCAGCCCGAAGGGCAGGGTCCAGGTGAGGTGGGCGCCGAGGGCGGAGCTGAACAAGCCGAGCGCGGTGCCGTAGCCCTCGAGCAGGGTGGTGGCGTCGATGGCGGTCAGCAGGGCCTTGATGCCGGTGTCGAGCAGCCGGAACTGCAGGCCGATGCCCAGCGAGATGATGATCGACGGCATGATCAGGCTCGCGACCGTGACGAAGAACAGGGTGTTGCCGCCCGCGAGCTTCTTGCGGAACGCGAGGCCGGCAAGCACCGAGAGCACGACGGTGAAGCCCATGACCACGGCGCCCAGCGCGAGCGAACGCCGGAACGCGGCGCCGATGTCGACCGTGCCCAGGCCCTCGGCGAGCTTGTGGAACCAGTGCAGCGAGACGCCCCGCAGCGGGAAGGTCAGGCCGCCTTCGGGGCCCTGGAAGCTCAGCACGAAGATCGTGATCATCGGGCCGTAGAGGAACAGCACGAAGAGGGCGAAGACGGTGGCCAGGGGCCAGAAGCCTTTGGGGCGTTTTTCTCGGATGTGGTCGGTCATAAAGTCATTCAGGGCGGATGCACGGGGCACCGGGTACTCCCCTCCGCGAATGTCCCCCGCCTTCGGCTCCTCCTTGATTTCGCTGCGGGGAGTACCCGGTACCCCGTGCATCTGGATGCGGCCGTGATGCCCGGCCCGTCATCACGGCCGTGCCTCGCTCGCGTCGATGGGGTGCTCTGCGCAGCGAAATCAAGGAGGAGACCGAAGGCCGGGGGACATTCGCGGAGCAGAGCACCCCGTCGGCGCGAGCGCGCCCCGCAGGTCGAAATCGGCAACGCAAGAACACCACCTAGAGCTCCTTGCGTATGTCCACCAGCCGCGTCAGCCCCCAGATGATCATCAGCACCACGGCCAGCAGGATCATCGCGTTGGCCGCCGCCAGCGGGAACTGCAGGTACGAGGTCTGCACCTGGATGATCTTGCCGATGGAGGCGATCTGCTGGCCGCCCATCACGCCGATGGTCACGAAGTCGCCCATCACGATGGTGATGACGAAGATCGAGCCGATCAGGATGCCGGTGCGCGACAGCGGCACCACCACGTTCCACAGCGTCTGCCAGCCCGAGGCGCCCGCGTCGTTCGCGGCCTCGAGCAGCGAGCGGTCGATGCGCATCATGCTGTTGAAGATCGGCACGATCATGAACATCGTGTAGAGGTGCACGAAGGCCAGCACCACCGAGAAGTCGGAGAACAGCAGCCACTCCACCGGCTGCTGCACCAGCCCCAGGCCCATCAGCGCCTGGTTCACCAGCCCGTTGCGGCCCAGAAGCGGCACCCACGAGATCATGCGGATCACGTTCGAGGTCCAGAACGGCACCGTGCACAGCACGAACAGCACCGTCTGCATCGTCGACGAGCGCACCTGGAAGGCCAGGAAGTAGGCCACCGAGAAACCGATCAGCAGCGTGATGCCCCAGACCAGCAGGCAGAACTTGAAGGTGCTCAGGTAGGTGTTGAGCGTCACGCAGAGGTCGCCGTTGTCGGTCAGCCGCGAACAGCCCTCGAACAGGCTCAGGTAGTTGCGCAGCGTGAACGCCGGGATCAGCTCGTACTCGTTGAAGTTCCACAGGCTCACCATCGCCACCAGCGCCAGCGGAACCAGGAAGAACAGCAGGAACACCAGCGCGAACGGCGCCGCCTGCCACCACGCCTTCACGGCATGCAGCGGCTCGGTGGCGGCGTTCGCGCGGGCGGTGGGTGCACTCACGGGATCAGGCCGCGACGAACTCGTTCCACTTGCGGACCATGTACTCGTTCTCGTCCATCACCGCGTTCCAGCAGGCAATGCCGCCCATGCGCTGCTCGTAGCTGCCGCCGTCGCGCACCGCGCCAGCCTTGGCGATCACGTCGCCCTGCGGGCTCTTGATGTCCTGCGCCGCGGGCTTGCCCTCCATCCAGTAGGCCCACTCGTAGGCTTCCATCTTGGCCTTGGCCGTGTCGAGCACCGCGCTGTAGTAGCCCTGGCGGTTGAGGTAGGCGCCGGCCCAGCCGTCGAGGAACCAGTTGATGAACTCGTAGGCCGCGTCGAGCTTCTTGCCCGACAGCGTGGCCGGCAGGCCGAAGCCCGAGGCCCAGGCGCGATAGCCTTCCTTGAGCGGCTGGAAGGTGCAGTCGATGCCCTTGCTGCGCACGGCCGTCACGGCCGGCGACCACATCGACTGGATCACCACCTCGCCCGAGGCCATCAGGTTCACCGACTCGTTGAAGTCCTTCCACAGCGCGCGGAACTGGCCGGCCTTCTTGGCCTCGATCAAGGTCTTGATCGTGAGGTCGATCTCGGCCTTGGTCATGTTGCCCTTGTCGGCGTACTTGTGGAGGCCCTTGGCCTCCACCACCATCGCCGCGTCCATGATGCCGATCGAGGGGATGTTGAGGATCGCGGTCTTGCCCTTGAACTCGGGGTTCAGCAGCTCGGCCCAGGAGCCGATCGGGCGCTTGATGAGGTCGGGTCGGATGCCCAGCGTGTCGGCGTTGTAGGTGGTCGGGATCAGCGACATGAACTGCGTGGCCGACTTGGCGAAGGCCTTGCTCTTCTCGCCCTCGAGGTAGATCACCTTCACGGGCGCCGTGCCCTGGTCGCCGACCTTCTTGCCCGCGACCTCGCCCTTGGTGAACAGCGAGGTGATCTTGTCGGCGTTCTTCACGCGCTTGCTGTCGATGCCCTTGAGGTTGCCGGTCGGCACGATCTTCTTGAGCGAGAAGAACTCGGTGTCGATCAGGTCGAAGCTGTTGGGCGCCGTCACCGCGCGCTTGGTCACGTCGTCGGTGGTCACGGCCACGTACTGGATCTCGATGCCGGTGTCGGCCTTGAACTTCTCGGCGATCGCCTTGTCCTGGTTCACGGCCGTGCCGAGGTAGCGCAGCACCACCTTGTCCTGCGCATGCACGAAGGGCGCAATGCCCGTGGCCAGGATGCCGGCCGTGCCTTGCAGCAGCGTGCGGCGCTTGAGTCCGAGGGTCGGGTCGAGGGTGTCGGTCATGCTGGGTCTCCTGAAAGAAAAGGGAGGAACGCGGAAGGGGGGAAAGGAAAGAGGGCTTAGAGCGTCATCGCGAGCGCGGCCGTGTCGTCGCGCAGCGCGGCGGCGGGCTCCGGCGCGCGTTCGCCCGGTGGCTTGGCGCCCGGCCCGAGCACGCGCGCATCGGCCTCGGCCCACGACAGCCGCACGGCCTCGCCGAGCGCGTAGGGCTGCGCAAGGAACGCGGCCTCGCCGAGCTGCACCGAGACGTTCGCGCGCCCGGGCGCGGCCGCGTCGAGCGCGAGGCCCAGCAGCACGTAGGTGCCCTGGTATTCGACGTCGGTGACGGTGGCGGCGAGGCCCTCCGCCGTCTCGGCGGCCGGCGCGATCCGCATGCGGTCGTTGCGCACCGCGATCGGGCCGGCGGGCGTGTCGAGCACGTTGTGGCCGCCCATGAAGCGCGCGACGAACTCGCTGGCCGGATGGTTGTAGACCGCGTGCGGCGAACCGACCTGCTCGATCACGCCGTGGTTCATCACCACCATGGTGTCGGCCAGCGCCATCGCTTCTTCCTGCGAGTGCGTGACGTGCACGAAGGTCAGGCCCAGCTCCTTCTGCCAGCGCCGCAGTTCGGCGCGCATCTGGATGCGCAGGAAGGGGTCGAGCGCCGACAGCGGCTCGTCGAGCAGCAGCACGCGCGGCTCGGTGATCAGCGCGCGCGCCAGCGCCACGCGCTGCTGCTGGCCGCCCGAGAGCTCGCCGGGCTTGCGCGCGGCCAGGTGGCCCATCGCGACGCGCTCGAGCAGCGCATTGGCGCGCTGCTGGCGCTCGGCCTTGGCCACGCCCTTCATCTTGAGGCTGAAGGCCACGTTGTCGGTGGCCGACAGGTGCGGGAACAGCGCGAAGCTCTGGAACATCATCGCCGTGCCGCGCGCGGCGGCCGGCAGGTCGGTGATGTTGCGGTTGTCGAGCAGGATGTCGCCGCTGGTCACCGACTCGTGGCCCGCGATCATGCGCAGCGTGGTGCTCTTGCCGCAGCCCGAGGGGCCGAGCAGGCAGCAGTAGCTGCCGCTGGCGATGCGCAGGTCGATCCGGTCGACGGCGGCCGGGGTGCCGGGGGCGTAGCGCTTGCTCAGCGCGACGATCTCGATGGCGGCGGGGACGGGCGTGGCGACGGCATTCATTGCCCGTGGCCGAGCACGATCCATGCCACGCGCTCGGATGCGCGGGCCGCCTGGTTCACCGCTACGCCTTAGGGCGTACGGCGCGTGCCGGGATCAGGTGCCGAAGCGGTCGGCGTCCGCGGGCAGGCCGGCGGCGGCCAGGCCGCGCAGCACGTCGCCCACCACGATCACGGCCGGGCTCGCGAGGCCGGCCTCGGCGATGCCGCGCTGCAGCCGGCCCAGCGTGGTCGCGACATGGCGCTGCTGCGGCAGGCTCGCATGCTGGATCACGGCCACCGGCGTGTCGGCCGGCAGGCCGTGCAGCAGCTCGCGCTCGATGCGGGCCGCGCCCGACACGCCCATGTAGATCACCAGCGTGAGCCGCGCTGCATGCGCGGTCGCGGCCAGCGTGCGCCAGTCGGTCGGATCGTCGGCGGCGCCGGCGCCCGTCTTCGCATGGCCGGTGACGAACACCACGCCCTGTGCATGGTCGCGGTGCGTGAGCGGCACGCCCAGCGCGGTGACGGCCGCGAGGCCGGCCGTGATGCCGTTGACCACCGCGCACTCGATGCCGGCCTCGCGCAGGTGCTCGACCTCCTCGCCGCCGCGGCCGAAGATGAAGGGGTCGCCGCCCTTGAGCCGCACCACCGTCTCGCCCTCGCGCACCGCGGTGATCATCAGCCGCTCGATGAAGGCCTGCGGCGTGCTCTTGCAGCCGCCGCGCTTGCCCACGTGCACGATGCGCGCATCGGGCCGGGCATGGGCCTGCACGATGGCGTCGTTCACGAGGTCGTCGACCAGCAGCACCGTGGCGGCCTGGATCGCCTTCACGGCCTTGATGGTCAGCAGCTCGGGGTCGCCCGGGCCGGCGCCCACCAGCGTGCAGCGGCCGGCGATGAGGGAGGGGGTGGGGGCGTTCGTTGTCATGCGTGGGATGCCAGTTGCGTGATGTACCGGACCTGCGTAGTGATCGCTGCGGGCACGGGGAGCTCGCCCGCCAGCACGCGGCGCGTGTAGTCGGCCGTGGTCGCGACGTCGATGTCCTTCGGCAGGCCGGGCACCTCGGGGTCGGTGCCGGGCTGCTGGGCCTGCAACTCGGTGCGCACGCCGCGCACGAAGCCGTCGATCTGGGCCGTGCGGCGCGGGTCCGACACCACCTCGCCCTCGAGGCCGCGCGACAGCAGCGCCGTCATGCCGGTGAGCTCGAAGGTGTCGGCCATGACGCGCGCGTACTCGGGATGGGTGTAGCTGCCGACCACCACGCAGGCGCCAGCGCCCGGCTGCATCAGCTTGACCACGCTGTGGCCCGGGTTGCGCAGGCCGACCACGCGGCGCACGTCGAGCAGCCGCTTGAGACCCGGGCTCATCAGCTCGGTGGCGGCGAAGGCGGCCTCGCCGGCGGCGATTTCCCGCACCGCGGCCAGCGGCGCGATGCCCAGCGCCTCGAGCACGTTGGAGGCCAGCACGCGCGCGGTTTCGGTGGCGCTGCCGTGCACCAGCACCGGCAGGCCCTCGCGCGCCAGCAGCAGCGCCAGCAGCGGCGTGAGCACCGGCAGCTTGCGCGCGCCGTTGTAGCTGGGCAGCACGACCAGCGGGCGTTCGGTGGCGGGAAAGCGCACCAGCCGCGCATGCGTGGCGTCGAGGAAGCCGGCCATCTCCTCGGGTGTTTCGCCCTTGATGCGCATCGCGAGGCAGAAGCCGCCGATCTCGAGGTCGGTGACGGTGCCGTCGAGCACCTGGCCGAACAGGTCGCAGGCCTGTTCGCGCGACAACGGCCGGGCGCCGCGCGCGCCCCGGCCGATTTCCTTGATGTAGTGGCTGATTCCCATGGGTAGGCGGATTGTCCCGCAAGGCTTATGCCGGAATGAGAGTTCGCTTATGCCTGTCCTGGGCACGGGGGCTTGTGCTCCCTCCCCCAGCGGGGGAAGGAGCAAGGCAGGGCACGGCTCACGCCAGCGCCTCCACCGGCGTCGAGCGCACGCGCCGCTTGAGTTCGGGAATGCACGACCCGCAGTTGGTGCCGCATTTCAGCGCCCCCTGCAGCGCGACCAGCCGTTCCGCGGGCGAGCCGTCGCAGCGCCGCAACTGGCGCTCGATCGCGAGGTCGGTCACGTTGAAGCAGGTGCAGACCGGCTTGCCGCGCGACTGCACCGCCACCGGGGCGCGCGCGCCGGGCGACAGCAGCAGCCGGCCGTAGTCCTGCGCCGGCAGCTCCTCGCGCAGCACGGTGGCG
>NZ_JBZAYE010000145.1:0-14153 GCF_058244205.1 Variovorax sp. 20P10.2.4 | reverse complement strand
AAGGCTTCGCGACCGGACTGGCGCTCGGACTGTTCGCCCAAAGCCGCGCCGGCCAGCTGGCAGCGCCTGCCTCGGCACCGGGCCTCACGCGCCTGCTCATCGAATTCACCACCCCCGCCAACGACAAGGAGACAGTTCCATGAAAAGAATTTCCGCGCGCCTTCGCCACCTGGCGCTTGCCATCGCCCTGCCCCTGGGCCTCTCGGCCTCGGTGCAGGCGGCCGAACCCATCCGCATCGGCTCCGTGCTGTCGGTGACGGGCGCGGCTTCCTATATCGGCGACCCCGAAGCGAAGACGCTCAAGCTCTATGCCGACCGGATCAACGCCGCCGGCGGCGTGCTCGGACGGCCGATCGAACTGGTCACCTACGACGACGCGGGCGATGCCAACAAGGCCCGCACCTTCGCCCAGCGCCTGGTCGAGCGCGACAACGTGGTGGCGATGGTCGGCGGCTCCACCACCGGCACGACGATGGCGATGATCCCGGTGTTCGAAGCGGCCAAGCTCCCCTTCATGTCGCTCGCCGGCAGCGTGAACATCATCGAGCCGGTGCGCCAGCAGGTCTTCAAGAGCCCGCACACCGACCGCATGGGTTGCGAGCGCGTGTTCTCGGACATGAAGAAGCGCAACTTCACGTCGATCGCGCTGATCGCCGGCACCGACGGATTCGGCACCTCGATGCGCGAGCAGTGCCTCAAGGTGGTCGACAAGTACGGCATCAAGATCCTGATCGACCAGACCTACGGCGCGCAGGACACCGACATGACGCCGCAGTTGGCGAAGATCAAGGCCACCCCGGGCGTGCAGGCCATCCTCAACACCGGCGCCTCGGGCCAGGGCCCGGCGGTGCTGACGCGCAACTACGGCCAGCTCGACATGAAGAGCATTCCGCTCTACCAGAACCCCGGCGTGGCGTCGAAGAGCTACATCGAGCTCTCCGGTGCCGCCGCCGAAGGCGTGCGGCTGCCGGCCGCGGCCCTGCTGGTGGCATCGAAGCTGCCGGCCAGCGATCCGCAGAAGCCGGTGGTGACGGGCTACATGGCGGCCTACGAAAAGGCCACGGGCCAGCCGGTCTCCACCTTCGGCGGTGGTGCCTACGACGGCCTGATGATGGTGGTCGAGGCGATCAAGCGCGCCAACAGCGCCGATCCCAGGAAGATCCGCGACGCACTCGAGCAGACCCGCGGCTTCGTCGGCACGTCGGGCGTGGTGAACATGACGCCGCAGGACCATCTAGGCCTCACGGTCGAGGCCTTCCGGATGCTCGAGGTCAAGAACGGCGACTGGCTGCTGATCGACTGACGAAGCACTCCATGTCGCAGTTTCTCCAGTTCGTCTTCTCCGGACTCACGGTCGGCGCCGTCTACGCGGTGGTGGCGATCGGCTTCACGCTGATCTACGCCGCCTCGGACGTGGTCAATTTCGCGCAGGGCGAGTTCGTCATGCTGGGTGGCATGACCACGGTGTTCCTGATCGCCATGGGGCTGCCGGTATGGCTGGCGGCCGCCTCGGCGGTGGCCGTCGCGGTCATCGTCGGCATCCTGCTGCAGAAGCTCGCCATCGAGCGCGCCCGCGATGCCTCGCCCGTGACGCTCATCATCATCACGCTGGGCGCCTCGATCTTCATCCGCGGCGTGGCCGGGCTCCTGTTCGACAAGCAGTTCCACAACCTGGCGCCCTTCTCGGGCAACACGCCGATCGCGGTCGGCGGCGCGAGCGTGCTGCCGCAGAGCCTCTGGGTGCTGGGCAGCGCGATCGTGATGTTTCTCGCGCTCTGGCTCTTCCTCGACAAGACCCTCACCGGCAAGGCCCTGCGCGCGAGCGCGGCCAACCGGCTGGCGGCGCGCCTGGTGGGCATCAACATCTCCTTCGTGCTGGTGCTCGCCTTCGGCCTGTCGGCCGCGCTCGGTGCCATCGCCGGCATCCTGGTCACGCCCGTGACGCTGACGCGCTACGACATCGGTGCGCTACTGGCGCTCAAGGGCTTCTCGGCCGCGATCTTCGGCGGCCTCGGCAATCCGGTGGGTGCGGTGCTCGGCGGGTTGCTGCTGGGCCTGCTCGAAGCCGGCGCGGCCGGTTACGTGACCTCCGTCTACAAGGACGGCGTCGCCTTCGTCGCGCTGATCCTGATGCTGCTGGTGATGCCCAACGGCCTGCTCGGCAGCAAACTGGTGGACCGCGTATGAAAGCACTTCGAGCTTCCAACGCAGGCTGGCGTGCCCTGGTGCTGCTGGTGCTGATCGTGGCGCTGCTGCCCGTCGTGGCGGGCTCCAGCTACGTGATGCGCATCGCGGCACTGGTGTGGATCATGGGACTCGCCGCCGTCGGCCTGCACATCCTCATGGGCATGGCCGGGCAGATCAGCCTGGGCCATGCGGGCTTCTTCGGCATCGGCGCCTATGCCAGCGCCGTGCTGCCGGCGCGCTACGGCGTGCCGGTGGTGGTGGCGGCGGCCGGCGGCATCGTCCTGGCGGGACTGATCGCCTACCTGGTCGGCAAGCCGATCCTGCGGCTCAAGGGCCACTACCTCGCCATCGCGACGCTGGGCTTCTCGCTGCTGATCGGGCTGGTGATCACCAGCGAGGTCGCACTCACCGGCGGCCCCGACGGCATGGACGTGAAGCGCCTCGGCATCGCCGGCTTCGCGCTCGAATCGCCGAGCACCTGGTACTGGATCAGCGCCGCGCTGATGATCGCCGGCGTTGCCGTCGCGATGGTGCTGCGCGACAGTCCGACCGGCCGCGCCCTGCGCGCGATCCTCGACAGCGAGGTGGCGGCCGCCAGCATGGGCGTGGACGTCGCGCGGCGCAAGCTCCAGGCCTTCGTGATCGCATCGGTCTATGCGGCGGTGGCCGGCAGCACGCTCGCGCTCATGAACGGCTTCATCACGCCGGACCTCGCGGGCTTCATGACCTCGGTGGAGTTCGTCGCGATGGTGGTGATCGGCGGCGCCGCGACGCCTTTCGGCGCGCTGGTCGGCGCGGCACTGCTGACCCTGCTGCCGCAATTGCTCGCATCCTTCCATGACTACCAGGACATCGCGGTCGGGCTGATCATCATGCTGTCGATGATCTTCCTGCGCCAGGGCATCGTGCCCACGCTGGGCCAACTGCTGCGGAGGGCCAGCAAATGAGCGCGGCACTCGAAGTCAGGGACCTGGGCATCGCCTTCGGCGGCGTGGTCGCGGTGGACGGCGTCTCCTTCGACGCGCCGACGGGCGAGATCCTGTCGATCATCGGACCGAACGGCGCGGGCAAGACCACGCTCTTCAACATGGTGTCCGGCCTCTATACGCCGCGCTCGGGCAGCGTACGCATGGGCGGCGAGGACGTGAGCGGCCTGCCGCCGTTCAGGCTGGCCCGCAAGGGCATGTCGCGCACCTTCCAGAACCTGCAGGTGTTTGCGCAACAGACCGCGCTCGACAACGTCATGGTCGGTCGCGCTCGCTGGGAAAGCACCACGCTGCTCGAGGATCTGCTGCGCCTTCCCTCGGTGGGCCGGCAGAACCGGCAAAGCCGCGAGCGCGCCATGGCGGCGCTGGAGCGCACGGGCCTCGCGGCCCATGCGAACGCGGTGGCCGGCAGCCTCTCCTATGGCGTGCTCAAGCGCCTCGAGATCGCGCGCGCACTGGCCAGCGAGCCCAAGGTGCTGCTGCTCGACGAGCCGGCGGCCGGTTGCAACGCCGTCGAGACCGAGGAGATCGAGCACATGCTGCGCGGTATCGCGGGCGAGGTGTCGGTGGTGCTGATCGAGCACGACATGAAGATGGTGATGCGGCTCTCCCACCAGGTGCTGGTGCTGAACCAGGGCCGCATCCTGGCCCAGGGCACGCCGCAAGAGGTGCGCGAGAACCCGGATGTGATCGCGGCCTATCTCGGTAGTCACGCAAAGGAGCTGGCCCATGCTGAGGGTTGAAGGCCTGTGTACCGCCTACGGGCGGGTGTCGGTGCTCAAGGACGTGACGCTCGAGGTGCACGCCGGCGAGATCGTGGCGCTGCTCGGCGCCAATGGCGCGGGAAAGACCACCTTGATGCACACCATCTCGGGCCTGCACTCGCAGCTCGGTGGCAGCGTCTGGCTCGAAGGCGCGAAGCTCGACGCGATGAGCCCGCACCGCCGCGTCGGCATGGGGCTGGGCCATGCGCCCGAAGGCCGGCAGGTGTTCAAGCCCCTCTCGGTGGCCGACAACCTGCGCCTGGGTGCCTACCGGCGCAAGGACGCCGAGATCGCGGCAGACACCGACATGGTCTATGCCATGTTTCCGGTGCTCGGCGAGATGCGCCGCCGCGTGGCCTCCGATCTCTCGGGGGGCCAGCAGCAGATGCTGGCCATCGGCCGCGCGCTCATGAGCCGGCCCAAGCTGCTGCTGCTGGACGAACCTTCGCTCGGCCTCGCACCCCTGCTGATCGACCAGATCTTCGAGGTGCTGGTGCGACTGCGCGCACAGGGCGTGACCATCCTCGTGGTCGAGCAGAACGCCGCCGCCGCACTGACCGTGGCCGACCGCGGCTACGTGCTCGAGACCGGCCGCATCGTGCACAGCGGCACCGGCCGCGCGCTGCTCGCGGACCCGGCGGTTCGCAACGCCTACCTGGGCGTCTGAAAAACATTCACCGGAGAAGTCATTGAAATCCTTCACGAACACCGTCGACGGCCGCGCCGTCCCCTCCGCCCGAACCTTCGAATCGAAGAACCCCGCCAATGGCGAGGCGATCGGGCTGGTGCCGCATTCCGAGCCGGCGCAGATCGCGCAGGCGATCGCTTCCGCGAAGGCGGCCCAGCCGGCGTGGGCCGCGCTGCCCGATGCCAGGCGACGCGAGCACCTCGAGCACGTGGCCGACGCCCTGAAGCGCAATGCGACCTACCTCGCCGAATGGGTCACGCGCGAACAGGGCAAGCCGCTCGGCGGCCTGGGGCCGGACCAGGTGCCCGGCGCGCTGTTCGAGCTGGCCGGTTGCGAGGCCTGGACCCGGGTGCCCGCCAGCCTCGAGCTGCCGGTGGAGACCGTGTTCGAAGACGATGGCCGGCGCTACGAAGTGCACCGCAAGCCCTACGGCGTGATCGCCGCCATCGCGCCGTGGAACTGGCCGTTGCTGATTGCCATCTGGCAGATCGTGCCGGCGCTGCGGGCCGGCAACACGGTGGTCATCAAGCCTTCCGAGTACACGAGCATCGGCACGCTCGAGATGGTGCGGATCATGGCCGAGCACCTGCCGCCGGGCGTGCTCAACAGCGTCAGCGGTCCGGGAGAAGTCGGTGCCGCACTGGTCGACAACCCGCAGATCGACAAGATCATGTTCACGGGCTCGGGTTCGACCGGCGCCAAGATCACGGCGATCGCGGCGCGTCATCTGACGCCGACCACCATGGAACTCGGCGGCAACGACGCGGCCATCGTGCTGGCCGACGCGGACCCGGCCGCCATCGCCATGGGCCTGTTCTGGGGCGCCTTCATCAACATGGGACAGACTTGCGCGGCCATCAAGCGCCTGTACGTGCCGGAGTCATTGCACGACGCGGTGGTGGACGAACTCAGGAAGATCGCAACCACGGTGCCGATGGGCGACGGCTTCGGTGCCGGCGTGGTCATGGGGCCGGTGCAGAACCGGATGCAGTTCGACAAGGTGAGCCGCCTGGTGGAGGCATCGCGCCGCGACGGCGGCGAGATCGTCTGCGGCGGTCAGGCGCGCGAAGGCGCCGGCAACTTCTATCCGCTCACGCTCGTGACCGGTCTGGCCGATGGTGCCGCGCTGGTGGACGAAGAGCAGTTCGGCCCCGTGCTTCCCATCATCAAGTACCGCGAGCTCGAGGATGCGATCGCAAGCGCGAACCGGCTCGACGTCGGACTCGGCGCCTCCGTGTGGTCTTCCGACGTGGCGCAGGCGCGCACGGTTGCCGTGCGGCTGCAGGCCGGCACCGTGTGGATCAACCAGCACGGCGCGATCCATCCGATGGTGCCCTTCGGCGGCGTCAAGGGCTCGGGTTGGGGCGTGGAATTCGGTGCCGAGGGCCTCAAGGCGGTCACGCAGCTACAGGTGATCAGCATTCCGAAGTAACGGGGCGCGCACTCCGTCCTTGGCATCGCGCGGCATGCTCGGCGCTAAGAGCAACGCGAGCCTTCAACCAATCAGGCGGGCTCGAGCCTGAAGAAGCCATTGGCGGCCTGCCTCGAGGTGCGCCGTCAAAGCTCCGTTCGCAGGCTGTCGAAGGCCTCCCGCAAAAACCTGGCCACCGGCTTTCGCGGGCCGGTCTGGTCTCTCCAGGCTTGAAGCGCCAATCTCATCGCACCGGTGGACACCATGGCCACCATCCGAAGCGACGTACGGCGCTCGGGCTGCCGCCAGACTTCGCACAGCGTGCTGAAGAGCGCCTGCTCCTGCTCCACGTAGTGCGTCTGCTTGCGCGCAAGAAGCGCTTCGCTCGATCGCATGAGATTGTCGAGCGCCGTCATCTGCTCGGTCGTGTAGAGCGAGATGTGCTTCACCATGACATCGCGGACCGCATCGAGCGGCGGCACATCGGGCGATGTCTTCAGCAGATCGGCATACAGACTGGCCGATCCGGTCTGCTGCCAGAACACGATGATCTCGTCCTTCGACTTGAAGTACGAAAAGAAAGTCCGGCGCGAAATACCGGCTTCCGCCGCAATGGCATCCAGCGTGGTGCTTTCGTAACCGTTGGCGAGGAACAGGCGCTGGCCGACCTCGGCGATGCGCTGACGTGTCTCGCGGCGCTTGCGTTCCCGCAGGCCTTCTGTGGGCACCGTGCCCGCAGGCGAGGGATTTCCTGGCATTTCGATGGCCTCTTGCATAGCTGCACGAAGTGCATTAAATTATGCACTCAGTGCTGTTTTATATGCACTGATTCTACCGTCCCCCTCTTCCCCAGCTAAGACATGGCCCACTGGACAGCTTCCGACATTCCTTCCCAGCGCGGCCGCACCGCGGTCGTCACCGGTACCGGCGGTCTTGGGTTCCAGGACGCGCTCGCGTTGGCCCGTGCAGGTGCGAACGTCGTCATTGCAGGTCGCAACCCGTCGAAAGGGGCGGCGGCAGTCGACCTCATTCGCCAAAGCGTTCCGGACGCGAAAGTGGTTTTCGGGGCGCTGGATCTCGCCAGCCTTGATTCCATCGAGGCTTTTGCCGAGCGCCTTCGGAGTTCGCACGACCGGTTGGACCTGCTGATCAACAACGCGGCGGTGATGGCACCGCCCAAACGCCTGGCGACTGCCGACGGATTCGAGATGCAGTTCGGCACCAACTACCTGGGCCACTTTGCCTTGACCGCCAGGCTCCTCCCCTTGCTGCGCCAAGGCAACGAACCGCGCGTGGTCAGCCTGTCGAGTGTTGCCGCCCGAAGCGGCGCGATCAACTTCGATGACCTGCAGGCTCGGCACGGCTACAGGCCGATGCCGGTCTACGGCCAATCGAAACTCGCGTGCCTGATGTTCGCCCTCGAGTTGCAACGCCGCAGCGATGCCGGGGGCTGGGGCATTCAGAGCATCCCTGCCCACCCCGGCGTTTCGCGCACGGATCTGTTGCCCAACGGCGCGGGCGCGTGGAGCGCCGCGGGCATCGCTCGCCGCTATATGTGGTTCCTGTTCCAGCCGGCCGCGCAGGGCGCGTTGCCCACCCTCTTCGCCGCGACCTCGCCGCAGGCGAGGGGCGGCGCCTACTACGGCCCGAACAAGTTCGCCGAAACGCGCGGCTATCCGGTCCTGGCCAGGATCCCGCCTCAGGCACTGGACAAGAACGTCGCTGCGAGGCTGTGGCTGGAGTCGGAGGCGCTCACCGGTGCGGTGTTTCCCACCCGCGATGGTCGAAGGTCCGCGGAACCGCTCGATGTCATCCAGCCCTCGCGCGCATGAAACATCGCAGCACGCCAGACATGCAGATGAATCTGAGCCGGCGGCAAGTCAATGCCATGTTGCTGTGGGCTGCGCTGGCCTCAGGCCCGACGAAAGCGATGGCGCAACCCACCGAGCCGCCCTACCGGGTGATGGATTTCGACTGGGTCGACCAGGCGCGATCCCGCCCGGTGCCGGCGCGCCTGTACTGGCCAACGGTTGCGACGTCCGACGTGCCGGTGCCGTTGGTGGTGTTCTCCCACGGAATCGGCGGTTCGCGGCAGGGCTACAGCTATCTCGGAAAACACTGGTCGACCCGTGGTGTCGCCAGTCTGCATGTCCAGCATGTCGGCAGCGATGCGCAGCTCTGGCGGGGCAACCCGTTCGGCGTGGTGGGCCGCTTGCAGGCTGCGGCTCAGGAAAAGGAGGCCATCGCGCGTGCCGCCGATGTGCGCTTCGCGCTCGACCGAATGCTCTCCGACGAAACTGGCAGTCTTGGCGCTGCAGTGAACCGCCAGCGCCTCGTGGCGGCGGGCCATTCCTACGGTGCGAACACGACGCTCCTCACGATCGGCGCGCAGATCGTGAGGAACGGCCTGACGCTCGACTGCCTCGATTCCCGCTTCTCGGCGGCAGTCGTCATCTCTGCGCCGCCGTTCTATGGCGAACCCGATCTGGCGGCAGTGCTGGGCAAGGTGTCGATTCCCACCATCCATGTGACGGCGACCGAGGACGTGATCGAGATCCCGGGCTACCGCTCAGGCGTGGACGATCGACTGGCCGTCTTCGATGCAATCACCAATCCCCACAAGCTGCTGGCCGTGTTCCAGGGCGGTTCCCACAGCATGTTCACCGATCGTTCGCTGACCGGCGGTCCATCGCTCAACCCCAAGGTCAAGGTCGCCACCGCGGATCTCGCACTGGCATTCTTCGACCTGATCTTCGAGCACGACGGCACGGCGCTCGCACGGTGGCAAACGACTTGGCAGTCCATCTTGGCGCGAGCCCCCAGACTCGACAGCGCTCAAACCGTCAGGATGACGCGCGTCCGCACGAGTCCGAGCCTGGCCTTCCGGGACGTCGCACCGGACTCGACCCAAGGCCGCCCGGCCTAGCCTTTCGAGCGCCGACGGATCTCACGATGCCGCGACGGGCCTGTCCGCTGCCCTCGCCACCAACTCTCCCAGCCTGGAAACAAACAGCCGGAGCGCCGGCGACGCATTGGACTTGCTGTACCCCACCACCAGATCGATGGTCGGCACCTCGCCTGCCAGCGGACGGCTGACGACCGACCAGGGAAGCAGGTTCTCGACATAGTCGGGAATCAGGGCCAGGCCGCGTGTCGAGGCGACCAGCGACATCACCATGGCGGGGTTGTCCACGCCTTGTGTCGGCGTGATCTTCACGCCCGAGCGCAGCAGGTAGTCGTCCACCACCGCCTGCAACACCCGCGCCTTGTTGGCCATGCCGATGAACGGACTGCCGACCAGGTCCTGCGGCGTGACGGCGGCCCGAGCCGTCAGCGCATGATCACTGGGCATCAGGACCACCAAAGGCTCTCGGCCCACGGTTCGATAGCTCAGGTCGAAGCCCGGCTCGGCGCGCAGAAAGGCCAGGTCCAGCTTGCCGCGTGCCACGGCATCCGCCAGATCGGGGGAATAGTCGCTGGAGACCGTCACGTCGATGTTCGGCAACTCGTCTCGAAGCAGATGCATGGCTCGGGGCAACCAGGTCATTTCCTGCCCCGTCAGGAAGCCCAGCGCGAAGCGCTGCTTCGAAGGCAGCGCGGCCCGCCGAGCCGCTTCGACAGCAGCGTCGACCTGGGTCAGCGCCAGCCGCGCATGGTCGATGAACGCCTTGCCGGCCGCCGTCAACTCCACCCCGCGGGCGCTTCGATGCAACAACGCCACGCCGACCTGGTCTTCCAGGTCGCGGATCTGTCGACTCAGCGACGGCTGCGAGGTATGCAGGCGCCGCTCGGCCGCGACGGTCAGGCTGCCCGTCTCCGCGACCGCGATGAAATACCTCAGATGTCGCAGTTCCATGTGCATCCCCATGCTTCACAGGCATGCCCACCAGCCCACAAAGTCTTTTTAAAAGTTGCGCCGAATCCCTAGATTCTCCCCTATGGAGACGCGACCGGCAGCGGAGTTGTCAGTCGAGCCATCCATGCTTCCATCGTCATGTCCACAGGATTTCTCATCATGAACCAACCCGTTGTCCTCATCACCGGCGCCCTGACCGGCATCGGCCGTGCCACCGCCCTGGCATTCGCCCGCACCCACGCCCGCCTGGTCGTCTCCGGACGCCGCGTGCCGCAAGGCAAGGCGCTCGAAGCCGAGCTCCATGCGCTGGGTGCGCAGGCCTTCTTCATCGAAGCCGACGTGCGCAACGACGCCGAGGTCGGCCAATTGGTGGACCAGACCATCGCCCGCTTCGGCCGCCTCAACGTCGCCGTCAACAACGCCGGCACCGAAGGCCAGCCTGGCCCGATCGTCGATCAGACGGCGCAGAGCTACGCCGCGACCTTCGACACCAATGTGCTCGGCACGCTGCTGAGCATGAAGCACGAGCTGCGCGCGATGACCGCGCAGGGCAGCGGAAGCATCGTCAACATCTCCTCGACCTATGGCCATGAAGGTGCTGCCTACGCCTCGATCTACGCGGGCAGCAAGCATGCCGTCGAAGGGATGACGAAGTCGGCCGCGCTCGAAGTTGCGGCCGCCGGCGTGCGCGTGAACGCCGTGGCTCCCGGTCCGACCGACACCGGCATGCTGGACCGTTTCACAGGCACGCCGGAGAACAAGGCGGCCCTGGCCGCGGGGGTGCCCCTGGGCCGTGTGGGCAAGCCGGACGAGATCGCTGCCGTCGTGCTCTTCCTGGCCTCGGAAGGGGCCGCCTTCGTGACGGGCCAGATCGTCACGGTGGACGGCGGCAAGACCGCCGGCTGACTCGCCACGAACCGCACATGCAGGAGTTCCACCATGTCCGACCATCCATCGCTCAGCGAGCGCAGCCAGGCCGTCGCCGACGCGCATCGTTTCCCGCTCGAAGCCGTTGCAATCTGAGGAGCACGCCGTGAACAACACTCTTTCGGGCAAGACCGCCCTGGTCACGGGCGCATCGCGCGGCATCGGCCGAGCCAGTGCTTTGGCGCTGGCTCGCGCCGGGGCCCAGGTACTGGTTCACTACGCCAGCGGCGAGAAGGAAGCGACCGCCGTTGTCGACGAGATCCGTCGTGCAGGGGGCAAGGCGGAGAAGGTCGCAGCCGACTTGCGCTCGCCCACCGGACCGCACGACCTGGCGCAGCGCGTGCGCAACATCATCGGCGGTCGGCTCGATGTGCTGGTGGCGAACGCCGGCATCTCCAAGGCGGCCTCGATCGAGGACACCACCGTGGAGGACTTCGACCATCTCTTCGCGGTGAACGTGCGCGCGCCGTTCTTCCTGGTGCAGCAATTGCTGCCGGCGCTGTGCGAAGGCAGCAGCATCGTGCTGGTTTCCTCGCTGGCTGCGCGCGCGTCGGTCGGCACCCTGTCTGCCTATGCCGCGAGCAAGGGGGCCATCGACACGCTCGTGACGCATTTCGCCACGGCACTCGGCGAGCGCGGCATTCGCGTCAACGCGGTCGCGCCGGGCGTGGTCGAGACCGAGATGTCCAGCTTCACCAAGACGGACGCCGGGCGCGCTGCCACCTTGGGCATGCAGGCACTCAAGCGCCTGGCTCAGCCGGAGGACATCGGCGATGCCGTGGCGTTCCTGGCGTCCGACGAGGCTCGCTGGGTCACCGGCCACACCTTGCACGTCGACGGCGGCTCGAAGCTCTGAAGCTGCGCTGTCCATTCCTTCAACGCTCGCATGCATGTTGCTGGCTGAAAAAAGGCCTGCCCCTTCCGCTGCCCCGATCGATCCGGGTGGGGGCGAACAGCATTCGAGCCAGCAACAGCTCGGCGACCGCAGGCGGATCCGTGACCTGCGCCAGTGCGCGTTCCCAACAATCGGGGTGCGCTGGCTAGCCTCCATCCAATCTTGCGTGACGAACCTGGGCGATCAATGCCTCGAGCGGCGTTGGCCGCGCCAGGTAGTAGCCCTGCACCAGCGAACAACCGAGCAAGCGCAGGTGCTCGAGCTCTTCGAGCGTTTCCACACCCTCGCCCACCACCTCCATGCCCAGTGCGTTCCCGAGGTGAATGATCGAATCCACGAGCAGCATGCGCCTGTCGGACCGGTGGAATTCCGATATCAGCAGTCGATCGATCTTGATCTGCTTGACGTACTTGTCGCCCAGCATCGCCAGCGACGAATAGCCGGTGCCGAAGTCGTCCACCGCGATGGCGATCCCGGCTGCCGCAAGCGCTTCGAGCTGCCCCGAAGACGACAGGCTGTCCAGCGCGCTTTCCTCGGTGATCTCGATCCTCAGATGCCGAGGGGCGATGCCCTCGCGCAGCAATGTCCTCAACACGATGTCGCTCAGAGGAAGATCTCCGATCTCACGGGGCGACACGTTCATGGCCACCGGAACCTTCTCGAACCGGGGGTCCGCATCCGCCAACGCGTGCAAGCCGTGGCAGACCTCCTGCAGGATGTGCTGCAACAGCGTTTCGCCCATCCCCATGACCGCGGCCGCGTGAACCACCTCCTCGGGTGAAGTCCATCCTTGCCTCGGATGGTGCCAGCGCAACAGCGCCTCCAGGCTATGGAGGCTGGAGCCATCGCTCGAGAGGATCGGCTGATACCACAGCCCGATCTCCCGTGCCTCGATGGCACAGGCCAGATCCTTTTCGATGTCCTGGCGGCGCAACAGACGTCGATGCATCGCCTCATCGAAGCGATAGCCCCATGCCCCCACCGAGCGCGCGGACGCGTGAAGCGCCTCGCTCGCGAAGGTCAGGAGCTCATCGATCTGGCGTGAACCGCTGTCGCAGAAGCCGACGTGCAGGCGCGTCAGGTCCGCCTGTCTGCCGAGACTCGATCCCAGCCCGAGGGACCCGAGGCTCGCGCGATGGATATCGCCGGGAAAAGCCTCCGCGCCGCGTGGCTCGTACAGCACGACGAACTTGTTGCCCGCCCACCGGCCCAGCACACACCGGGCCGGATCGAACTTCGATGCCAGCCATCGAGCCACCTCCTGCAGCACCTTGTCTCCCCATGCCAGCCCTTGTGTCTCGTTGATGATCGACAAGCCGAAGACTTCGAAGATCACCAGGCGCTGGCGCGGCCGCTTCTCCGATCCGAGCCAATGCGACGCCGCATCGACGAAGCTCTGACGAGCGAGCAAGCCCGTGAGCGGATCTTGGACACTCTTCATCTTTCCCTCTCTGATTCCCGACGGCATCCATCCTGAAGATCCGATCCGTGACATCCATCCCTGTGTTTTTCTCGTAGTGGTTGCGTGTCCCCTCCGCGCTTCGTGGGCGCGCTCTTTGGTGTGAAGGGGAACGGTGCCATGGCGTCAGGAGCCTCGACGCGAGCGGTGCCTGTCGGAGGGGTTCTGCAGCTTGGTGTCCGATGCGTCCTCGTTGTCGCCTTCGAGTTCCAGGGCGCCGAAATCGGTGGAAGCGAACTCCGGAGGTACGTGCACGCCCTCGTCGTCCCGCCGGACGAGGCCGCGGTTCTCGAGTTCGCGCATCGCCTTGTTCACCCCCTCGCGCGAGAGCCCGGCATACGAAGCGATCACGGCCTGCGTGATCCGCTTGTCGTAGCCGCCGGGGCCGGCCGGTGCCAGGTGGGTCAATTCATGAAGCACCCGGCCGACCAGTTCGACGGGCGGGAGCGAAGAAATTCGCCGCAGCTGGCCATGCACCATGGAGACCCGCTTGACGGCCGACTCCAGCAGGCCCACGGCGACCTGCGGAAAGAGCGTGCAAAGCCGCCGCAGAACATGGATCGGGATGAGATAGACGGAAGAAGGAAGCGCCGCGATCAACGTGGACTGCGCCACATAGCTGTCTTCCTTCAACGAGGGGCTGAAGAAGAAGTCGTCCTTGCTGACGAAATCGGTGGTGACGCCTTCGCTGTCGCCACCGCTGCCGTGTACCACGACACGCAGCAGTCCAGTGGCGACGCAGTAAACATGTTCGGATGTCTCGTCGACGGCGAGTACGACATCGTTGCGGCGATAGTTTCGGAACTCGGTGCTTTGAACAAGCAACGCACGCTCGCTGTCGGGCAGCGTGGCAATAAGTGGGTGCAGATACATGCTGGAACGGACGCGGTCTCCTCCTTCGTGCTCCAGCTCATCCCCCAAAAAAGGGACCTGTATCGCTGGCCGTCAGGGTCCCGGCTTTTCCGTGATTGATGAAATGA
>NZ_JBZAYE010000144.1:0-14232 GCF_058244205.1 Variovorax sp. 20P10.2.4 | reverse complement strand
TGATGCCGCGCTTGAAGGCATGGTTGGGCTTGACGTCGTTCCACTCGGCGACGTTCGCGGGCCGCAGGTTGTAGCGCCGCGCGATGCTCGCCACGTTGTCGCTGCGCCCGGCCTTGACGGTGGTGCGGCGCGTGACGATCTCGGGCTGGAAGCTCAGGTGGCCGCTGTCGGCCACCACCGCCGCCACGTCCTCCTTGACGCGCGCGCCGCGCGGCACGATCAGCGTGGAGCCGGCCTTGATCAGCATGCGCGGCGGCACGTTGTTGAGCGCGCGCAGGTCCGACTCGCTCATGCCGGCGCGCTGCGCGGCATCGGCCACGGTCATGGTGTTGGGCACGACCCAGGCGGTCCAGCTCGCGTACTGGCCCTGCGTGTAGGCGTCGAAGTTGCGCTGGAACACGGCGGCGTTGTCCCAGGGCAGCAGGAGCTCGGAGGTGCCGGCGGCGATCAGCACCGGCTTGTGGGCCGCCGGGTTGAGCGCGCGGAAGTCCTCGATGCGCACGTCGGCGAGCTTGGCGGCCAGTTCCACGTCGAGGTCGCGCGTGAGCGGCACGGTCTGGAAGTAGGGGTGGTTGGCGATCACCGGCAGCTCGGCGTTGAAGGCCTGCGGGTTGGCCACGATGTTCTTCACCGCCTGCAGCTTGGGCACGTACATGCGGGTCTCGGCCGGCATCGTGAGGTCGCTGTAGGTGGTGGGCAGGCCCAGGCGCTGGTTCTTGGCGATGGCGCGGCTCACGCTGCCTTCGCCCCAGTTGTAGGCGGCCAGCGCGAGCTGCCAGTCGCCGAACATGTTGTAGAGCTTCTGCAGGTAGTCGAGCGCGGCGCGCGTGGAGGCGACCACGTCGCGGCGGTCGTCGCGGAAGATGTTCTGCTTGAGGTCGAAGTCGGTGCCGGTGGCCGGCATGAACTGCCACATGCCGGCGGCGCGCGCGCTCGACACGGCCTGCGGGTTGAACGCGCTCTCGATGTAGGGCAGCAGCGCCAGCTCGGTGGGCATGTTGCGCCGCTCGAGCTCCTCGACGATGTGGAAGATGTACTTGTTCGAGCGCTCGGTCATGCGCTGGATGTAGTCGGGCCGGCTCGCATACCACTGCTCGCGGTCGCGCACCAGGTCGCTGTCGAGGTCGGGCATCTTGAAGCCGCGGCGGATGCGGTCCCACATGTCGGCCGGCGGGGCCAGCGTGACCACGCTCTGCGAGCGCGCCTCGCTGCTGGCGATCGGGGCGAGCTGGCCGCTCGGGTAGATGGGCGCGGCCCGGCTGGCGGCGGCGCCGGTGCCGCCGGCGGTGGGGGGAGAGGAGGGGGAAGGGGAGGAAGACGAGGAAGAGGGGGTGCCGGTGCCCGCGCAGCCGGCGAGCAACAGGATGCCTGCAAGGCAGGCGGCAGCGGTGAGTTTCATCGGAAGTCGTTTTTCCATTGGCGCAGCGCCGCGAACACGTCGGCTTCGCCCGCGTCGGGGGACAGCTCGGCATGCGCGCGCACCGCTCGAAGGACAGTGGCTTCGCGGCTGCGAAGAAAGGGGTTGATCCGGCGTTCGAGGGCCAGCTGCGATGGCAGCGTGGGCTCGCCCTGGGCGCGCAGGCTTTCGCAATGCGCCCGGTACTGAGTCAGGTCGGTGTTGCCGGGTTCCACCGCCTGGGCGAAGCGCAGGTTAGAAAGTGTGTATTCGTGGGCGCAGCATACGCGGGTGTCGCCGGGCAGCGCGGCGAGCGCGTCGAGCGAAGCCAGCATCTGCGCGGGCGTGCCCTCGAACAGGCGCCCGCACCCGCCCGAGAACAGGGTGTCGCCGCAGAACAGCAGCGGCGCACGGCCCTCGGCGGCCGGCAGGAAGTAGGCGATGTGGCCGGCCGTGTGGCCCGGCACGTCGATCACCTCGAAGCGCAGGCCCAGCGCCTCGGCCCGGTCGCCCTGCACCAGCGGGGCATAGGGCTCGGGGATGCGCTCGTGCTTCGGACCCCACACCGCGGCGCCGGTGGCGGCGCGCAGCTCGGCCACGCCGCCCGTGTGATCGGCGTGATGGTGCGTGACTAGAATCGCGGCCAGTTGCAGCTTGCCGCTTGCCAGTGCGTCGAGCACCGGCCGGGCATCGCCCGGGTCCACCACGATCGCGTTGGACCCGTCCTGCAGCATCCAGATGTAGTTGTCGGCGAAGGCGGGCAGCGGAACGAGGGTCATGAGCGGTCAAATTATAGGTTTGCAGGAGTGGTTCGCGACCCCCCCCGGACGCTACCTTCTCGCCTGGGAACAAGCCCAGTTCGACCAGGCCGTGGCCGACGTTTTCGGCTACCACGCGCTGCAGCTCGGGGCCGCCCAGGTCGAGGGCCTGCGCGCCAACCGCATGCCGCACCGCTGGCTGGCGCTCGACGACCCGGCGCACCTCGCGCATGCACCGCAGGCCGTGCTGCTGACCGATTTCGCGGCGCTGCCGTTCGCGGCCAACAGCCTCGACCTGGTGGTGCTGCCGCATGCGCTCGAGCTCAGCCCCGATCCGCACGCCACGCTGCGCGAGGTCGAGCGGGTGCTGGTGCCCGAGGGCCGGGTGGTGATCTGCGGGCTCAACCCGACCAGCCTCTGGGGCATGCGGCAGCGCCGCGCGCACCTGTACCGGCGCCTGGGCTTCGGCGAACTCTTCCTGCCCGAGGGCGGCGAGTTCATCGGCTACTGGCGCATGCGCGACTGGCTGCGCCTGCTGAGCTTCGAGGTCGAGTCGGGCCGCTTCGGCGTCTACCGGCCATCCGCGCGCAGCGAGGCCTGGCTCGAGCGCAGCCGCTGGATGGACGTGGCCGGCGAGCGCTGGTGGCCGATCTTCGGCGCGGCCTACTTCCTGGTGGCGGTCAAGCGCGTGCGCGGCATGCGCCT
This sequence comes from Variovorax sp. 20P10.2.4, assembly GCF_058244205.1. NCBI lineage: Bacteria > Pseudomonadati > Pseudomonadota > Betaproteobacteria > Burkholderiales > Comamonadaceae > Variovorax > Variovorax sp. 20P10.2.4. The sequence continues at coordinate 11,373 of NZ_JBZAYE010000144.1, read as the reverse complement.
CTTGAGCCCCGAATGGCGCCGCGCCAGCGCCCGCGCCACGGCGCCGGTGCCGATCGCGGGCAAGGTGCACCGGCAGGGACGCCGCGCCGACGGCGAATGACGTGAATATCGACAGTGAAGAAATGAAGGAACAGAGAGCTTGAACGAAGTCGTGATCTACACCGATGGTGCCTGCAAGGGCAATCCCGGCCCCGGGGGCTGGGGCGCCTGGCTCAAGTCGGGCCCCACCGAGAAGGAGCTGTTCGGCGGCGAGCTGAACACCACCAACAACCGCATGGAGCTCACGGCCGTGATCGAGGGCCTGGCCGCGCTCAAGCGGCCCTGCAAGGTCACGCTCTACCTCGACAGCCAGTACGTGCGCCAGGGCATCACCGAGTGGATCCGCGGCTGGAAGGCCAAGGGCTGGCTCACCTCGACCAAGCAGCCGGTGAAGAACGTCGAGCTCTGGCAGCGGCTGGACAAGCTGGTGCAGGAGGGCGGCCACGCCATCGAGTGGCGCTGGGTCAAGGGCCATTCGGGCGACCCGGGCAACGAGCGCGCCGACATGCTGGCCAACAAGGGCGTGGACAAGGCGCTCGGCCGCGGCTGAACACGCGGCGACTACGGGTCAGCCCTCAGAGGGAAGCGAGGCCCGCACGCTAGAGTGCGCGGGCAGGCCTCGGCAAGGGCATGGATGTTGCTTGAGGCGTTGCGATGGCCATCGCGAGATGGTTTCCAACCCTTCGCTCGCAGCATGCACCTCGACTACTCCACCGACACGGTCGACGACGCCCAGCGCTTTGCGTACTGGAGCGACGTGGTGTGCCAGCACCTGATCCCGGCCAAGAGCGTGGTGCCCGACCGCCAGCATTTCAACGCGCGCTTCAGGCTGCGCTCGCTCGGCAAGCTCGCGCTGGCCGAGATGTCGTCGCCGCGCCATGTCTGGGAGCGCGATGCCCAGCACCTGCGCAGCGGTCCCAACGAGGACTTCATGCTGAGCCTGATGGTGTCGGGCCACGGCGTGCTCTCGCAGTCGGGGCGGGAAGTGGTGCAGCGCAACGGCGACATCGTGCTCTACGACGCCGCGCGGCCCTTCAGCTTCGACCTCGCGCCCGAGTCCACGCTGCTGGTTCGCATTCCGCGCCGGCAACTGCTGTGCCGCTTTCCCGAGGCCCACAACCTCACGGCGATGCACCTGGCCGAGGGCCATCCCACGGCGCGGCTGCTCGGCCACATGATCCGCGAGGCGGCGAGCCTCGAGCTCTCGGGCAGCGAGGCCATGGAGGCCAGCCTCGCGGGCTCGATGCTCGACATGCTCTCGGCCGTGCTGCAGGTGCAGAGCGACGGCGCCGAGGCCGCGCTGTCCTCGCATGCCCAGCTCTACCAGCGCACACGCGAGTACATCGCCATGCACCTCGACGACTGCGAGCTCGACGTGGAGCAGATCGCCGCGGCGCAGCACGTGTCGGCGCGCACGCTGGCGCGCGTGTTCGCCGAATACGGCAGCACGCCGATCCAGCACCTGTGGAAGCAGCGCCTCGAGGCCAGCCACGCAGCGCTCAGCGAAGGCCGGGTGCGACAGGTCACGCAGGCCGCGTTCCAGCACGGCTTCAGCGACCTCTCGCATTTCTGCCGCGTGTTCAAGAAGGCCTACGGCGTGACGCCGCAGACCCTGCTGCGCCGCCACTGAGCACGGCCGTCCGCCGCGGCTGGCGGTTCCAGCCCATCGCGATGGCAGGCGCAGCCAAGCCGCGAACCGCATCGTTGCCTATCGTGAAGCCAGCCCCCAGACGGGCGCTTCACGCAAGGAAACGACGATGCCTTCCTCCACCTCCGATCCATCCGGTACCCCTTCGGCGATCGACACCGCCGCGCTGGCGCGCTGCGCCGGCCTCGAGCTGAGCCCCGAGCGGCTGGCCGCGGTCGATGCCGTGCTGCAGGCCTGGATTCCCGCCGCCAACGCGCTCAGCGCGCAGATGAGCGATCCCGCGCGGCAGGCGCTGATGCCGGTCACGGCCTTCACGCATGCGCACGAGCTGCCGGAGGAGGGCGCATGAACGACATCGCGAACCTGGGGCTGGCCGAAGCCGCGCGCCTGGTGCGCGCGCGCAAGGTCTCGCCCGTGGAACTGGTCGAGGCCTCGCTCGCGCGCATCCGCGCCCACGACGGCGTGCTCAGGTCCTTCATCACCGTGTTCGAGGAACAGGCCCTGCAGGTCGCGCGCGCGGCCGAGATGCTGTCGGCCGCGGGCCACGAGCTCGGTCCGCTGCACGGTGTGCCGCTGGCGCTCAAGGACAACGTCGCGCTGCGCGGCAGCCGCACCACGGCCGGCAGCAAGCTGCTCGCCGACTGGCTGCCCGAAGCCGACGCCACTGTCGCCACACGGTTGCGCCAGGCCGGCGCGGTCTTCATCGGCAAGACCAACATGCACGAGTTCGCCTGGGGCGGCACCTCGGCCAACCCGCACTACGGCGCGGTGCGCAACCCCTGGGACACCGATCGTTTCCCGGCCGGCTCCAGCGGCGGCTCGGCCGTGGCGGTGGCCGCGCGCCTGTGCTTCGGCGCCATCGGCACCGACACCGGCGGCTCGATCCGGCTGCCCTCGGCCATCAACGGCATCGTCGGGCTGCGGCCCACCTATGGCCGGGTCAGCAACCACGGCGTGATCCCGCTGGCCTGGAGCATGGACACGGTGGGCCCGATGGCCCGCAGCGTGGAGGACTGCGCGCTGATGTTCGGCGCCATCGCGGGCTTCGATCCGAAGGACGCGGCCAGCGCGCCGCGCGCGGTGGACGACTACCTGCAGGACCTCGAGGGCGGCTGCCGCCACCTGCGCATCGGCATCGTGCCGGGCTATTTCTTCGAGCACCTGCAGGCGCCGGTGCACGACGCCGTGAAGGCCGCGATCGCGGCCTTCGTCGAACTCGGCGCGCAGGTGGTCGAGGTCGACATCGGCCACATCCACGGCAACATCTCGGCCCAGCTCACCATCGAGTCGGCCGAGCCCAGCACCTACCACCAGCGCAACTTGCGCGAGCGACCCGGCGACTACGGCGACGACGTGCGCACGCTGCTCGAGGCCGGCGAGATGCTGCTGGCCACCCACTACCTGCAGGCGCAGCGCTACCGCGCGCTGCTGCGCGCCGAGTTCCTCGAGGCCTTCCGCCGCGTCGACGTGTTCGTCTGTCCCTCGCTGCCCTTCGCGGCCACGCGCATCGGCGAAACCAGCGTGGAGATCGAGCCGGGCCGGCCCGAGGACATGCTGTCCGCGATCATGCAGTTCACCGGCGTGGCCAGCCTCACGGGGCTGCCCTCGCTCAACGTGCCCTGCGGCTTCGATCCCGACGGCCTGCCGATCGGCATGCAGCTGATCGGCCGGCCCTTCGCCGAGGCCGCGCTGCTGCGCGCGGGCCATGCGTTCCAGCAGGCCACCGATTTCCACCGCCGCGCGCCCGCGCTGGCCTGAAAGCGCCAACCCACCCATCGACTGGCCGCGCCAGCACATCGCGATGGCGCTGCGAGCCAAGCCGCGAAGGCGGCGCTTCTATACCTTCGATGTCGGCGTCTTCCTACAGGCCGACCCCTTTTCCATCCACAACGAACGGAGCCTCCACACCATGCCGAACACCGATCTGCACTACCTCGAACTGCTCGAAGTCGGCCGCCTGATCCAGTCGAAGGAACTCTCGAGCGTCGAGGTCACGCAGGCCCAGCTCGATCGCATCGGGCAGGTCGACGGCGGCCTGCGCAGCTATGTGCGCGTGATGGCCGACTCGGCGCTGGCCGAGGCCAAGCGCGCCGATGCCGAGATCGCGCGCGGCGAATCGCGCGGCCCGCTGCACGGCGTGCCGGTGGCCGTGAAGGACCTGTGCTGGACCGCGGGCGTGCCCACGGCCGCCGGCATGACGCTCTACCAGGACTTCGTGCCCGAGGTCGACGGCACCGTGGTGCGCAAGCTGCGCGAGGCCGGCGCGCCGATCCTCGGCAAGCTGCAGCTCACCGAGAGCGCCTATGCCGACCACCATCCGAGCGTGTCGCCGCCGGTCAATCCGTGGAACGCGGCGCACTGGCCGGGCGTGTCCTCCAGCGGCTCGGGCGTGGCCACCGCGGCGGGCCTGTGCTACGGCTCGCTGGGCACCGACACGGGAGGATCGATCCGCTTTCCCTCGGCCGCCAACGGACTCACGGGACTGAAGCCGACCTGGGGCCGCGTGAGCCGCCACGGCGCCTTCGAGCTCGCCGCCACGCTCGACCACATCGGCCCGATGACGCGCAGCGCGGCCGATGCGGGCGCGATGCTCGGCGCCATCGCGGGCGCCGACGCGAACGATCCCACCGCCAGCCTGCTGCCGGTGCCCGACTACCTGGCCGACATCGGCCGGGGCCTGGCCGGGCTGCGCGTGGGCATCGACCTGCGCTGGGCCACCGAGGGCGTGGACGCGCCGACGCGCGAGGTCTTCGATGCCGCCGTCGCCGCGGTGAAGACGCTGGGCGGCGAACTGCGCGAGGTGCGCTTTCCCGATCCGGCGCAGGCGCTGGCCGACTGGTTCCCGCTGTGCGGCATCGAGGCCGCGGTGGTGCACGAGAAGACCTATCCGGCGCGCAAGGAGATGTACGGCCCGGCCGTGGCCGGCCTGATCGAGCTGGGGCTGGCGCAAAGCGGCACCGACTACCAGAAGATCGTGCTGCACCGCCACGACTTCAGCGGCCGCGTGCGCGCGATGTTCGAGGACATCGACCTGCTGCTGATCCCGGCCACCGGCATCGCCTCGCCGACCATGGAGCGCATGGCGCAGATGGGTGTCGACGCCGAGCTGATGGCCGCGATGCTGCGCTACACCTGCCCGTTCGACATGACCGGCAGCCCCACGATCACGCTGCCCGGCGGCTTCACGCCCGCGGGCATGCCGGTGGCCTTCCAGTTCGTGTCGCGCCACTTCGACGAGGCGCTGCTGGTGCGCGCCGGCGCGGCCTTCCAGCAGCTCACCGACTGGCACCGCCGCCACCCCGCGCTGTGAGCGCCGCGGGCTTCCCATTCCTTCGTTCTCCCTCGTTCTTTTTCTCTTCCCTCGAAAGCACCACCATGACACTACGCAATGCGCTTCTCTCCCTGGGCTGCACGCTGGCGCTGGCCACCTCGGCGATGGCCGCCGATCCGCTGAAGATCGGCCTGATGGAAGACGTCTCGGGCGACCTCGCCGTGCTCGGCAAGCCCAAGCTAAACGGCTCGCTGCTGGCCGTGGAGGAGATCAACAAGGCCGGTGGCATCATGGGCCGGCAGATCGAGCTGATCCACCTCGATCCGCAGGGCGACAACGCGCGCTACCAGGAGTTCACGCGGCGCCTGCTGAGCAAGGACAAGGTCGACCTGCTGATCGGCGGCATCACCTCGGCCTCGCGCGAGGCGGTGCGCCCGATCGTCGACCGCACGCAGACGCCGTACTTCTATACCAACCAGTACGAGGGCGGCGTGTGCGACGCCAACATGATCAGCATGGGCGCGGTGCCCGAGCAGCAGTTCTCCACGCTGATCCCCTACATGGTCCAGACCTTCGGCAAGAAGGTCTACGTGGTGGCGGCCGACTACAACTTCGGCCAGATCTCCGCCGAGTGGAACCGCACCATCCTCAAGGACCTGGGCGGCACCGTGGTGGGCGAGGAGTTCATCCCGCTGGGCGTGTCGCAGTTCGCGCAGACGATCCAGAACATCCAGAAGGCCAAGCCCGACTGGCTCTTGATGCTCAACGTGGGCGCGGCGCAGGACTCCTTCTTCGAGCAGGCCGCGGCCGCCAAGCTGAACCTGCCGATGGGCTCGTCGGTGAAGGTGATGCTGGGCTTCGAGCACAAGCGCTTCGCGCCGCCCGCGCTCAACCGCATGCATGCCACGGCCAACTGGTTCGAGGAGATCGACACGCCCGCGGCCACCGAGTTCAAGAAGCGCTGGCACGCCAAGTTCCCGAACGAGCCCTACATCAACGACATGGGCTACAACGCCTACAACACGCTCTACATGTACAAGACGCTGGTCGAGAAGGCCAAGTCGACCAAGCTGGCCGACCTGCGCAAGGTGATCGCCACCGGCGACGCCTGCATCGAGGCCGCCGAGGGCAAGATCTGCATCGATCCCAAGAGCCAGCACGTGTCGCACCAGATGCGGCTGATCTCGGTCGACGACAAGCATGCGGTGAAGGTGCTCAAGGACTACGGGACCATCCAGCCCTACTGGCTCGGCCAGATCGGCTGCGACCTGACGAAGAAGAACGACCGCAAGCAGTACACGCCCTCGGACCTGCCGAAGAAGTCCTGAGCGCGTTTGCAGCAGCCAGCCACTGACCGGGAGCCGCGGTGTTCGCCGAAATCTTCTCCTTCCTCTACCAGTTCGCCGACGTGTTCGCGTTCCTCATCCTCTCGGCGGCCGGCCTGGCCGTGGTGTTCGGGATGATGGGCGTGATCAACATGGCGCACGGCGAGTTCATCATGTGCGGCGCCTACGTCACCGTGGGCCTGGTGCACGGCGGGCTGCCGCTGCCGCTCGCGCAGCTGTGCGGCACGCTCGCGGCCGGCCTGATCGGCATGGCCGTGGAGTGGAGCCTGGTGCGCAAGCTCTACAAGCGGCCGCTCGACTCGCTGCTCGCCACCTTCGGCCTGAGCCTGATCGTCACGCAGGGCATGCTGCTGGTGTTCGGCTCCACGCTCGCGGGCGTGGGCACGCCCGAAGGCAGCTTCAGCGTGGGCGGCTACAGCTTCTCGGTCTACCGGCTGGTGCTGTTCGCGGCCGCGGTGGCGGTGCTCGGCGGCATCTATCTGGTCTTCATGCGCACCCGCTTCGGCGTGCATGCGCGCGCCACCATGCAGAACGCCTCGATCGCGCAGGCCACCGGCGTGCGCGTGGGCCGCGTGTATGCGCTGAGCTTCGGCATCGGCGCCGGCCTCGCGGGGCTGTGCGGCGCGCTCTATGCGCCGACCATGACCCTGATCCCGACCATGGGCGCGGCCTTCCTGGTCGAGAGCTTCGTCACGGTGGTGGTGGGCGGCGCCAACGTGCTGCTGGGCACCGCGCCGGCCGGCATCCTGCTCGCGGTCATCCGCACCGGCCTCAATGGCTGGGGCGGCCAGATCGTGGGCCAGATCGGGATGCTGCTGGCGGTGATCGTGGTGATCCGCATCCTGCCCGAAGGGGTGTCGGGCTGGCTGGCCCGGCGCACCCGCTGAACGGCGTCTTCCCCTGCACGGAGTCCTTCTCGCATGTTCCAACTCATCAACGGGCCGCAGACGCTGGGCGCCAGCCGCGTCTTCTGGCTTCCCTTCCTCGCCGTGCTGGTCCTGGTGCTCGCATACCCGGCCGTCGCCGATTCGTACGACGTCGGCAACATGGCCTACCTGCTGACCTGGACCTTCATGGCCATGGGCCTGTGCCTGGTCTGGGGCTACGGCGGCATGCTGTCCTTCGGCCAGACCTTCTTCTTCGGCGTGGCCGGCTACGGCTACGGCGTGCTGGCCACCAACCTGGGCGGCGAGTCGGGCACCACCTTCCTCGCGCTGGCGCTGGCCCTCGGCCTGGCCGCGCTGGCGGCGGCGGTGCTGGGCTACTTCATGATCTGGGGCCGCGTGGGCGGCGTGTTCTTCGGTATCGTCACCTTGTCGGCCACGCTGGTGCTGGCTTTCTTCCTCGGCCAGACGGCCGGGCCCGAATGGCACATCGGCAACGCGCGGCTCAACGGCTTCAACGGCATGAAGGACATGGCGCCGCTGAACATCCCGTGGTTCGGCGGCGAGCCACTCTTCTTCGAGGGCGTGGCGCTGTACTACCTGGTGGTGGCGCTGATCCTCGTGGTCTACCTCGGCCTGCGCATCCTGCTGAACTCGCGCTTCGGCAACGTGGTGGTGGCGGTGCGCGAGGACCCGCAGCGCGCCGAGCTGCTCGGCTACGACGTGCGCAAGTACCAGCTCGCGACCTTCGTCATCGGCTCCGCGCTGGCGGGCCTGAGCGGCGTGCTCTACACCTCCTGGGGCCAGTTCATCACGCCCGCGAGCATCGGCCTGCCTGCCGCGGCGATGCCGATCGTCTGGGTCGCGTTCTCGGGCCGCGGCGACATCACGGCCACGCTGGTCGGTTCGTTCCTGGTGCTCTGGGCCTTCCAGGCGCTGACGGTCTACAGCCAGCAGGCGGCGCTGCTGCTGATGGGCGCGATGCTGCTGTGCACCGTGATGGTGGCGCCGCAGGGCTTCGTGATCGGCGTGGCGAACGCGGCGCGGCGGCTGTTCGCGCGGGGCGGCGCAACCAAGCCCGCGGCGCCGTCGAAGCTGCCCGAAGCCACGACCGCGGAGGTGCGCGCATGAGCGAGGTCTTGTTGCAGACCCACGGCCTGTCGAAGCGCTTCGGCGGCCATGCGGCCGTGTCGGAGGTCGACCTCTCGGTGCGCCGCGGCGAGATCCATTGCCTGATCGGGCCCAACGGCGCGGGCAAGAGCACGCTGTTCAAGCTGATCGTCGGCACCCACGAGGCCAGCGAGGGGCGCATCGAGTTCCAGGGCCGCGAGGTGACGGACGAGCGGCCCTACCAGCGCGTGCAGCAGGGCATGAGCATCAAGATGCAGGCGCCCAGCGTGTTCCGCGAACTGCCGGTGCGGCAGAACATCCACATCGCGCTGCAGCACCATGCGCGGCTGGCCGAGCTGCGGCGCGAGGAGGACCGGCTGCTCGAGCTGCTGGACCTCGCGGCCGATGCCGACAAGCCCGCGGGCGAGCTGGCCCACGGCCAGCAGCAGTGGCTGGAGATCGGCATGGCGCTGGCGCTCAAGCCGGTGCTGCTGCTGATGGACGAGCCGACCGCCGGGCTGTCGCCCGAGGAGACCTTCAAGACCGGCGAGCTGATCCAGAAGCTCAATGCCGAGGGCATGACGGTGCTGGTGGTCGAGCACGACATGGCCTTCATCCGCCAGATCGCGCAGCGCGTGACCGTGCTGCACTTCGGCAAGGTGTTCGCCGAGGGCTCGATCGCCGAGGTGATCGCCGATCCGCGCGTGGCCGAGATCTACCTGGGGAAGACGCATGAACACCACTGAGACCGTGCTCGAGATCCGCGGCCTGCAGGCCGGCTATGGCGCCACGCCGATCCTGCAAGGCGTCGACCTGGCGGTGGGCAAGGGCGAGATCGTGGCGCTGATCGGGCGCAACGGCGTGGGCAAGACCACCACCATGCGCTGCCTGATGGGCCTGCTGCGCACGCGCGGCGGTGGCATCCGCTTCCTGGGGCGCGACATCGAGACCCTGGCCAGCGATGCGCGCGCGCGGCTGGGCATCGGCTACGTGCCGCAAGGGCGCGAGGTGTTCCCGCGCATGACCGTGGCCGAGAACCTGATGGTGGGCGAGCTGATCGGCGGCCCGCGCGGCCGCAAGCAGCCCGAGCTGGTCTACCAGTACTTCCCGCGCCTGGCCGAGCGGCGCGACCAGCTCGCGGGCACCATGTCGGGCGGCGAGCAGCAGCAGCTCGCCATCGGCCGCGCGCTGGTGGGCAACCCGGCGCTGATGCTGCTCGACGAACCCTCGGAAGGCATCCAGCCCTCGATCGTGCAGCTGATCTGCGACGTGCTGCGCGCGATCCGGCGCGACCTCGGCACCACCATCCTCTTCGTCGAGCAGAACCTCGACACCATCCTCGACGTGGGCGAGCGTGCTTACGTGATGGAGAAGGGCCGCATCGTCGGGCGCATCGAGCCCGGCGCCATGAACGCGCAGGCGGTGCGCGAGCACCTCTCGCTGTGAAGCAACCAAGAAGGAGAACCATCCCATGAGCTGGCTCGAACGATCGATCATGCAGACGCGCGGCGAGGGCCGTGCGCGCAGCGTCGCCACCCACGAACTCACCGAGGCGAAGCAGGGCACCTACCACTTCACCATCGGCCCCTACACCCAGCCCGTGCTGACGGTGAAGCCCGGCGACCGTATCGTGGTCGAGACGCGCGATGCCTTCGACGGCAAGGTCAAGACCGAGCAGGACCTGCCCTCGAAGGTGCTGACCATGCCCTTCGTCAACCCGCAGAACGGCCCGATCATGGTCGAGGGCGCCGAGCCCGGCGACGCGATCGCGGTGCACATCGAATCGATGGCGCCGCGCGGTCCCAACCCGCGCGGCACCTGCTGCATGATCCCGGACTTCGGCGCGCTGAGCGGCACCGCCTTCACCGCGCTGCTGAACCAGCCGCTGCCCGAGACCGTGCGCAAGATCGACGTGGACGAGGAGGGCGTGTACTGGAGCAAGCGCGTCACCCTGCCGTACCGCCCGCACATCGGCACGCTGAGCTGCTCGCCCGAGCTCGATTCCATCAACAGCCTCACGCCCGACCAGCACGGCGGCAACATGGACCTGCCCGACATGGGCCCGGGCAGCATCACCTACCTGCCGGTGCGCACGCCGGGCGGGCGGCTGTTCATCGGCGACGCCCACGCCTGCCAGGGCGACGGCGAGGTCTGCGGCACCGCGGTCGAATACCCGAGCCTCACGACCATCCGCGTCGACCTGATCAAGGGCTGGAAGCTCGAATGGCCGCGCCTGGAGACCGAGGCCATGATCATGGCCATCGGCAGCGCGCGCCCGCTCGAGGACGCCACCCGCATCGCCTACAAGGAGCTGGTGCTCTGGATGGAAGCCGAGTACGGCTACGACCGCTGGGACGCCTACATGATGCTGAGCCAGTGCGGCAAGGTGCGGCTGGGCAACTTCGTGGATCCGAAGTACACGGTGGGGGCGGGGATCTCGAAGGAGTATCTCGCGCCCTGAGTCCGCTCAGGCCGCGGGCCTGGCGCGCCGCTTCGGCGCCATCGTCGCGGCCACGCGCCGCACCGCCTCGGCGAATTCGGCCAGGATCGGCGGGCGCTCCATGCCGTCGCGGCGGAAGAACAGGCCGAAGGACGGCAGGCTCACCTTCGGTGCGACGGCGAGCCGGCGTACGCCGCCGCGCGCGATCTCGTCGATCGCATGCTCCAGCCGCACCGCGCACAGCAGCGACGGATCGCGGCGCAGCACCGCGCCGACCGTGACCGACGACAGGGCCTCGACGACCGGCATCGGCGGTGTCGCGCCGTCGTTGAGGAAGGCCGTCATGAAGGCCTGACGCACCAGCGTCTCGCGCGGCGGCAGCACCCAGGAGGACTGGGCCAGGTCGGCCCAGCGCAGCTTGCGCCGGGCGCCGTCGTCGTTGCCGGGGTGAGCGGTGGATGCGAGCACGCAGAGTTCGTCCTCGAGCAACACCACGGGCTCGAGCCGCGGCGCGATGTCGCTCGCGGACAGCTCGGGCGTGATGGCGCCGAAGACGCAGTCGAGCTCGCCCTCGAGCAGCCGCTCGATCAGTTCGTGGACGCGGCCCTCGCGCAGCAGCACGGCGGCGCCCGGCA
>NZ_JBZAYE010000143.1:0-14289 GCF_058244205.1 Variovorax sp. 20P10.2.4 | reverse complement strand
CCCGCCGCCGACCTCGGACTGAACCCGGCGGCGCCCCGTCCGGCAAACGCCGTCCGCCGGCCTCGGTAAACTCCGCGCCTTCGATCCACGGATCGATGCCCTTCTTTCATCTCGCGAACATACCGACGCAAGGAGCGTTCACCATGCCCACCACTCCCTCCGGCCTGCAATACGAAGACACCGTCGTCGGCGACGGCGCGGAAGCCAAGCCCGGCCACCACGTGCACGTGCACTACACCGGCTGGCTCTACAACGACGGCGTGCAGGGCGCCAAGTTCGACTCGAGCCGCGACCGCAACGACCCGTTCGCGTTCTCGCTCGGCGCCGGCCAGGTCATCAAGGGCTGGGACGAAGGCGTGGCCGGCATGAAGATCGGCGGCCAGCGCACGCTGATCATCCCGGCCTCGCTGGGCTACGGTGCCCGCGGCGCCGGCGGCGTGATCCCGCCGAACGCCACCCTGAAGTTCGACGTCGAGCTGCTCGACACCCACTGATCGAGCGCGGGCCCTCGGCTCGAAGGCCCTGCGAAGGGCCTTTTTCATCGCCGGGCCGCCCCAAGATGGAAAACGCCCCCTGGGGGGCAGCGACCTCACGGAGTGAGGGAGCTCGGGGGCCATCTTTCATGCCCATGCGGCCTTTTCGGCCGCATTTTTTCGCTTGAAAAGCCTCCGGAGGGCCCCAACTGGCCCGCAATCGTTTGTTTCCAGCCCATCGATCAATCCGCTTCAAAAGATGTCCGATCCGCAACAATCCGCCCCGAATTCGCAAACCCTGCACGGCGAACCCAGCCCTGAAGAGCTGGAGGCCGCGCAAGCCGCCAACGAGGCGGACGCGCTGGCCGCGGCCCAGGGCGAGCTCGCCGCCCTGCAGGCCAAGAACGCCGAACTGGCCGACCAGTACCTGCGCGCGCAGGCCGACGTGCAGAACGCCCGCCGCCGCGCCGACGACGAGATTTCCAAGGCCCGCAAGTTCGCGGTCGAAGCCTTCGCCGAGAGCCTGCTGCCGGTGACCGACAGCCTCGAGGCCGGTCTCGCCATCAAGGACGCCACCCCCGAGCAGATCCGCGAAGGCGCCGAAGCCACGCTGCGCCAGCTCAAGAGCGCGCTCGAGCGCAACAAGGTGATCGAGATCGCGCCGGCTCCCGGCAGCAAGTTCGATCCGCACCAGCACCAGGCGATCTCGGTGGTGCCCGCCGACCAGGAACCGAACACCGTGGTGGGCGTGCTGCAGAAGGGCTACACCATCGCCGAGCGCGTGCTGCGCCCCGCGCTGGTCACCGTCAGCGCCCCGAAGTAAGCCGCTGCGCCCTTCTCCCCGTCCACACGAATTCCACAGGAAAACCCCGTCTCTTCCCTTGAATAGACCCGGGTTATCCACAAGTTCATAACAACATATTTTTCAGGTTTCAGGAGTACAGAACATGGCAAAGATCATCGGCATCGACCTCGGCACCACCAACTCGTGCGTGTCGATCATGGAAGGCAACACCACGCGCGTGATCGAGAACTCGGAAGGCGCGCGCACCACGCCTTCGATCGTCGCGTACCAGGAAGACGGTGAAGTGCTGGTCGGTGCCTCGGCCAAGCGCCAGGCCGTCACCAACCCCAAGAACACGCTGTACGCGATCAAGCGCCTGATCGGCCGCAAGTTCGAGGAAAAGGAAGTGCAGAAGGACATCGACCTGATGCCCTACACCATCGCCAAGGCCGACAACGGCGACGCATGGGTGGAAGTGCGCGGCAAGAAGATGGCCCCGCAGCAGGTCAGCGCCGACATCCTGCGCAAGATGAAGAAGACCGCCGAAGACTACCTCGGCGAAGCCGTGACCGAAGCCGTGATCACGGTGCCGGCCTACTTCAACGACGCCCAGCGCCAGGCCACCAAGGACGCCGGCCGCATCGCGGGCCTCGACGTCAAGCGCATCATCAACGAACCCACCGCCGCGGCGCTGGCCTTCGGCCTCGACAAGCAGGACAAGGGCGACCGCAAGATCGCCGTGTACGACCTCGGCGGCGGCACCTTCGACGTCTCGATCATCGAGATCGCCGACGTGGACGGCGAGAAGCAGTTCGAAGTGCTGTCGACCAACGGCGACACCTTCCTCGGCGGCGAGGACTTCGACCAGCGCATCATCGACTACATCATCGGCGAGTTCAAAAAGGAACAGGGCGTCGACCTCAGCAAGGACGTGCTCGCGCTGCAGCGCCTGAAGGAAGCGGCCGAGAAGGCCAAGATCGAGCTGTCGAACAGCGCCCAGACCGACGTCAACCTGCCCTACATCACGGCCGATGCCACCGGTCCGAAGCACCTGAACATCAAGCTCACGCGCGCCAAGCTCGAGAGCCTGGTCGACGAGCTGATCGAGCGCACCATCGCGCCCTGCCGCCTGGCCATCAAGGATGCCGGCATCAGCGTGAGCGACATCAACGACGTGATCCTGGTCGGCGGCATGACCCGCATGCCCAAGGTGCAGGACAAGGTCAAGGCCTTCTTCGGCAAGGACCCGCGCAAGGACGTGAACCCCGACGAGGCCGTGGCCGTCGGCGCCGCCATCCAGGGCCAGGTGCTCTCGGGCGACCGCAAGGACGTGCTGCTGCTCGACGTGACCCCGCTGTCGCTGGGCATCGAGACCATGGGTGGCGTGATGACCAAGATGATCACGAAGAACACCACGATCCCGACCAAGTTCGCGCAGACCTTCTCGACCGCCGAGGACAACCAGCCGGCCGTGACGATCAAGGTGTTCCAGGGCGAACGCGAAGTGGCCGCGGGCAACAAGCTGCTCGGCGAGTTCAACCTCGAGGGCATCCCGCCGGCCTCGCGCGGCACGCCGCAGATCGAGGTGAGCTTCGACATCGACGCCAACGGCATCCTGCACGTCGGCGCCAAGGACAAGGGCACCGGCAAGGAAAACAAGATCACCATCAAGGCGAACTCGGGCCTGTCGGAGGACGAGATCCAGAACATGGTGAAGGACGCCGAGCTCAACGCGGCCGAGGACAAGAAGAAGGTCGAGCTGGTGCAGGCCCGCAACCAGGGCGAGGCCATGGTCCACAGCGTGCGCAAGTCGCTGGGCGAGCACGGCGACAGCCTGGATGCCGGCGAGAAGGAAAAGATCGAGACCGCGATCAAGGAACTCGAGGACGTGGTCAAGGGCGAGGACAAGGCCGCGATCGAAGAGAAGACCAACACGCTGATGACCGCGAGCCAGAAGCTCGGCGAGAAGATGTACGCCGACGCGCAGGCCGCGGCCGGTGCCGCCGGCGGCCCGGGTGCCTCGGCTGGCGCGGAAGCTGCGAGCAGCGCCCCGGCCGACGACAACGTGGTCGACGCCGAGGTCAAGGAAGTCAAGAAGAAGGACTGATCGTCCGCTCGGTCGAACGGGGCTGGAACACCTGAAAGGGTGCTCCAGCCTTTCTCGCTTCGATCGATCCCCGTTCCCGAAGAGACCTGAAGACCGCCCCGCCGCCCGATCGAACCTGCCATGGCCACCAAACGCGACTACTACGAAACCCTCGGCGTTCCCAAGAACGCGAGCGACGACGAAATCAAGAAGGCTTATCGCAAGCTCGCGATGAAGCACCACCCGGACCGCAACCACGGCGACACCAGCAAGGACGCCGAGGCCAAGTTCAAGGAGGTGAAGGAAGCCTATGAAATGCTGTCGGACGGCCAGAAACGCGCGGCCTACGACCAGTACGGCCACGCCGGCGTCGATCCCAACATGCGCGGCGGCCCGGGCGCGGAAGGCTTCGGCGGCTTCGCGGAAGCCTTTGGCGACATCTTCGGCGACGTGTTCGGCGGCGGTGGCCGCGGCCGCGCCGGCGGCGGCCGCCAGGTGTTCCGCGGCAGCGACCTGAGCTACGCGATGGAGATCACGCTCGAGGAAGCGGCCGAGGGCAAGGAAGCCCAGATCCGCATCCCGAGCTGGGACGACTGCGGCACCTGCAAGGGCACCGGCGCCAAGCCGGGCACCAAGCCGATCACCTGCACCACCTGCCACGGCGCGGGCGCGGTGCAGATGCGCCAGGGCTTCTTCAGCGTGCAGCAGACCTGTCCGACCTGCCACGGCAGCGGCAAGATCATTCCCGAGCCATGCGCGACCTGCCACGGCCAGGGCAAGATCAAGAACAACAAGACGCTGGAAGTGAAGATTCCGGCCGGCATCGACGACGGCATGCGCATCCGCAGCACCGGCAACGGCGAACCCGGCACCAACGGCGGCCCGCCCGGCGACCTCTACATCGAGATCCGGCTCAAGAAGCACGAGCTGTTCGAGCGCGACGGCGACGACCTGCACTGCGTGGTGCCGGTCAGCGTCACCACCGCGGCGCTCGGCGGCGAGATCAACGTGCCCACGCTCAAGGGCAACGCGGCCATCGACATTCCCGACGGCACGCAGAGCGGCAAGCAGTTCCGCCTGCGCGGCAAGGGCATCAAGGGCGTGCGCTCGAGCTACCCGGGCGACCTCTACTGCCACGTGCGCGTCGAGACGCCGGTCAAGCTCACCGAGCACCAGCGCAAGCTGCTGAAGGAGCTCGACGAGTCGCTCAAGAAGGGCGGCGAGAAGCACAGCCCCACCGACAAGGGCTGGTTCGACAAGGCCAAGGAATTCTTCAGCTGAGGACGCGCGGCGCGCGTTCCGACCCACGGCATTCCGCCCATGCCCCTGTTCGACGAACTCGCGGCCTGGCGCCGCGCCACCGCGGCGCAGCGTGAAGCCGCCGCGCGAGACCTGGCGGCGCAGTTGCCCGCGGGCTTCGCCTTCGACGGTCTCCGGCGCTTCGCGCTCGGCGGTGTCGCGCACGAGGTGGCGCAGTACACCGCCGACGGCGCCCTCTTTTCCTTGATTCCGGGCGGCCCGGCCACGCTGGGCTTCGACGTCGGCGGCTGGCGGCCCACGCCCGCGATGCACGAAAGCTGGCAGGGCATGGCGGAGGAATACGGCCTCGAGGAAAGCCTGGCCGACTACGTGGCCGCGCGCAGCAGCCGCGTGCGCGAGGTGGCGCTGCCGCCGCTGCTGGCCGAGACCCTTCATGCCGAGGTCGGCTGGCAGCCCATCGATCCCGCGAGTGAGAAGGTGCGGGCGCTGCTCGCCGAGCATCCGCGCGGCGTGACCGAACATGCGGACATCGTGACCCGGGTCGAGGTCGCGCCCGACGGCCGCGTCAGCGCCTGGCAGGCCGACGAGGACGCCCTGAGCCATGCGCTGGTCGCCGACGGCTTCGCCGCGCAGGGCATGCGCCTGCCGAGCCCCGACGAATGGGAGCACCTGTGCGCGGCCGGCGCGCGCGGCTTCTTCCGCTGGGGCGACGAGGCACCGATGGACCGCTACCCCACCGACATCAGCCCCGAGGAAGCCGAATGGCGCCGCCAATGGGTGCGGGCCGCGGGCCAGCTCGAGAAACCGGCGGCGGGCTTCGCCAGCGACTGGGAATTCCATCGTGTGCCCAACGCCTGGGGCCTGCAGATCGCGGCCGACCCCTACAAGTACGAGCTGACCGCGCAACGCGGCCTCACGCGCGGCGGCGATGGCGGCTGCGCCATCTGCGGCGGCGCCGGTTTTCTCTCGGGCTGGCTGCCGCTCGCGAGCGCCTGGCACGACCCCGACTTCTGCGAGCACGCGCCCGGCGAGGAGATTTCGCTGGGCTACACCGTGGCGCGCCGCGTCCTGCCGCTGGCCTGAGCCTCGTAACCCTTTGGTTTGCGTCCGCGCACGCAAACGGTGCTCCTCGAACGCCTTCGGTGCCACGCACCACAACGGCGCCTTCTCCCGCTTCCCTCCGACTCGCAACTGGCGCGCTTTCCCACGCCGCGGCGCGCGCGCCGCTCATCAAAAGATGGCGCGTAGATTGCTTTTAGATATTTTTTGAATGTGCAATAAACCCAAACGGGAGCTGCCGCGTTATTGAAGGACAGCGTTGTTTTTTTGAGTCAGTGGGCTCAATAGGAGGTGCTTGCCGTTAAAACACGCAAAGGACGCACATGTCGATTGCCATAGGTATTTTCACTGGCAAACTGGTTTACCCGAACCCGTTTGCGGAACCTGGGAATTTAGCTGGAATTCGCAAACTCGTGCACGAATTTTTTGTTGAACTTTACTCGTGACTGTGGTTCTGAATTAACAACTATTTCCTGGGTGCACTCTTTGCTTTATGCTGATTGTGCAGATTGTGTTTAAGGGAGTTTTCCAAGGCATGCAGCCCTGGGCGGCCACACCTTTTTCAAAAGATGCGACGCTTTCGGACTGCAGGATTTCGGGCTTTAAAGGCCCGCTGACTTGACGGAGGCGTGACCATGGATGTGATCAGCAACTTTGCAGCGCGTTACGAGCGCACTCGCGAAGAGGTCCTTTCACTGCAGGACTACCTGGAACTCTGCAAACGGGATCCGATGGCCTATGCCACGGCTTCCGAGCGCATGCTCAAGGCCATCGGCGACCCCGAACTGGTCGACACCCGCAACGACTCCCGCCTTTCGCGCATCTTCGCCAACAAGGTCATCAAGATCTACCCGGCGTTCAAGGAGTTCTACGGGATGGAGGAGGCCATCGAGCAGGTGGTGTCCTATTTCCGCCACGCCGCGCAGGGCCTGGAGGAAAAGAAGCAGATCCTCTACCTGCTGGGCCCGGTCGGCGGCGGCAAGAGCTCGATCGCCGAGCGCCTCAAGCAGCTCATGGAGCACGTGCCCTTCTACGCGATCCACGGCTCGCCCGTGAACGAATCGCCGCTCGGCCTGTTCGACGCGGCCGAGGACGGCGAGATCCTCGAGAAGGAATTCAACATCCCGCGCCGCTACCTGCAGCGCATCCTGTCGCCCTGGGCCGTCAAGCGGCTCGAGGAGTACGGCGGCGACATCCGCCAGTTCAAGGTGGTGAAGCGCTACCCGTCGGTGCTGCGCCAGATCGCGGTGGCCAAAACCGAACCGGGCGACGAGAACAACCAGGACATCTCCTCGCTGGTCGGCAAGGTCGACATCCGCAAGCTCGAGACCTATGCCCAGGACGACCCGGACGCCTACGCCTACTCGGGCGGCCTGTGCCTCGCGAACCAGGGCCTCCTGGAGTTCGTGGAAATGTTCAAGGCGCCGATCAAGGTGCTGCACCCGCTTTTGACCGCCACGCAGGAAAGCAACTTCAAGGGCACCGAGGGTTTCGGCGCGATCCCCTTCGACGGCATCGTGCTGGCCCACAGCAACGAGAGCGAGTGGAAGGCCTTCCGCAACAACAAGAACAACGAGGCTTTCCTCGACCGGATCTACATCGTCAAGGTGCCCTACTGCCTGCGGGTGTCCGAGGAGATCAAGATCTACGAGAAGCTGGTGCGCAACTCCTCGCTGGCCCAGGCGCCCTGCGCACCCGGAACCCTGCGCATGATGGCGCAGCTGTCGGTGCTCACGCGGCTCAAGGAACCCGAGAACTCGAGCATCTTCAGCAAGTCGCAGGTCTACGACGGCGACAACCTCAAGGACACCGATCCCAAGGCCAAGTCGATCCAGGAGTACCGCGACTACGCGGGCGTCGACGAGGGCATGAGCGGCGTCTCCACGCGCTTCGCCTTCAAGATCATCTCCAAGGTCTTCAACTTCGACAGCTCCGAGGTCGCCGCCAACCCGGTGCACCTGATGTACGTGCTCGAGCAGCAGATCGAGCGCGAGCAGTTCCCGCAGGAGGTCGAGCAGAAGTACATCAGCTACATCAAGGAGCTGCTGGCGCCGCGCTATGCCGAGTTCATCGGCAAGGAGATCCAGACCGCCTACCTCGAGAGCTACAGCGAGTACGGCCAGAACATCTTCGACCGCTACGTGACCTACGCCGACTACTGGATCCAGGACCAGGAGTTCCGCGACGTGGACACCGGCGAGGTCTTCGACCGCGCCTCGCTCAACGGCGAGCTCGAGAAGATCGAGCGGCCGGCCGGCATCGGCAATCCGAAGGATTTCCGCAACGAGATCGTCAACTTCGTGCTGCGCGCGCGGGCCGGCAACAACGGCCGCAACCCGGCATGGACCAGCTACGAGAAGCTGCGCGCGGTGATCGAGAAGAAGATGTTCTCCAACACCGAGGAGCTGCTGCCGGTGATCAGCTTCAACACCAAGAGCAGCGCCGACGAGCAGAAGAAGCACGAGGACTTCGTCACGCGCATGGTCGAGAAGGGCTACACCGCCAAGCAGGTGCGCCTGCTGTGCGAGTGGTACCTGCGCGTGCGCAAGAGCTCGTAGCGCGCACCGCCAACGGAGCACGCCAACGCCCATCGTTTTGCAAGGAGCTTTGAAACCATCGTGGCCATCCTGCAGCAGATCATCGACCGCCGGCTCTCGGGCAAGAACAAGTCCATCGGCAACCGCGAGCGCTTTCTCCGGCGCTACCGCGGCCAGATCCAGGAGGCGGTGCGGCGGGCCGTGAGCGGCCGCAACATCCGCGAACTGGAACAGGGCGAGGATGTGACGCTGCCGCGCCACGATGTGTCGGAGCCGGTGTTCGGCCATGCGCGCGGCGGCGACCGCGAGTACGTGCACCCGGGCAACCAGGAGTACGTGCGCGGCGACCGCATCAAGCGCCCCGAGGGCGGCCAGGGCGGCGGCTCGGGCAGCGGCGAGGCCAGCGACAGCGGCGAGGGCAACGACGACTTCGTGTTCCACCTCACGCGCGAGGAGTTCATGCGCGTGTTCTTCGACGATCTCGCGCTGCCGCACCTGATCCGCACGCAGATCGCCGACGTGCCCGAATGGAAGAGCCACCGCGCGGGCTTCACCAGCGACGGCACGCCCAACAACCTGCACGTGGTGCGCTCGATGCGCGGCGCGCTGGCCCGGCGCATCGCGCTCGGCGGCGAACCGCGCAAGGAACTGCGCCGGCTCGAGGCGCACCTGCTGCACCTGAGGGCGCATCCGCAGGCCACGCAGCCCTTCATCCAGAACGAGATCGCCGAGACCGAGGCGCGCATCGAGGAGCTGCGCCGCACCGCGCGCCACGTGCCCTACATCGATCCGATCGACCTGCGCTACCGCAACCGCGTGAAGACCCCGGTGCCCAGCGCCAAGGCCGTGATGTTCTGCCTGATGGACGTCTCGGGCTCGATGGACGAGGCGCGCAAGGACATGGCCAAGCGCTTCTTCATGCTGCTGTACATGTTCCTCACGCGGCACTACGAGACCATCGACCTGGTGTTCCTGCGCCATCACACGCAGGCGCAGGAAGTCAGCGAGGACGAGTTCTTCCACGCCACCGAGACCGGCGGCACCGTGGTGTCGAGCGCGCTGGTGCTGATGGACGAGATCGTGCGCGCGCGCTACCCCAGCGGCGAATGGAACATCTACGGCGCGCAGGCCAGCGACGGCGACAACTGGCACCAGGACAGCGGGCGCTGCCGCCAGCTGCTCGAGGAGAACATCCTGCCGAAGGTGCGCTACTACGCCTACGTGCAGGTGGCCGAGACCGAGCAGAACCTGTGGCAGGAATACGCGCAGCTCGAGGGCATCGAGCCCAACTTCGCGATGCGCAAGGTGTCCGAGGCCAGCGACATCTACCCCGTGTTCCGCGACCTGTTCAAGAAGGAAGGAGCCAGCGCATGAGCACCGCCGATCGCCCTCCTTCGGCACCGCCGCTGCCGACCGCCGCCACCATCCCGCAAGGCAAGCTCGAGCGCTTGCCCAGCCCCTCGGACTGGACCTTCGACCTGATCGAGCGCTACCACACCGAGATCGCGCGCACCGCGCGCGGCTACGGCCTCGACGTCTACCCGAACCAGCTCGAGATCATCACGGCCGAGCAGATGATGGATGCCTACGCCAGCGTGGGCATGCCGATGATCTACAGGCACTGGTCGTACGGCAAGCAGTTCATCGCCACCGAGAAGAACTACCGCCGCGGCCACATGGGGCTGGCCTACGAGATCGTGATCAATTCCGATCCCTGCATCGCCTACCTGATGGAGGAGAACACCATGGCCATGCAGGCCCTGGTGATCGCGCATGCGGCCTACGGCCACAACAGCTTCTTCAAGGGCAACTACCTGTTCCGCATGTGGACCGATGCGTCCTCGATCATCGACTACCTGGTCTATGCGCGGCACTACATCGCCGAATGCGAGGAGCGCCATGGCGTGGACGAGGTCGAGAAGCTGCTCGACTCCTGCCACGCGCTGATGAACTACGGCGTGGACCGCTACCGCCGGCCGCAGAAGCGCTCGCTGGCGCAGGAGAGCGCCCAGCGCGCCGAGCGCGAGCGCCACATGCAGCAGCAGGTCAACGACCTCTGGCGCACCCTGCCGCGGCGCAGCGAGCAGAACGCCGGCTCGGAATCGGCGCCGCGCTTTCCGCTCGAGCCGCAGGAGAACCTGCTCTATTTCATCGAGAAGAACGCCGCCCTGCTCGAGCCCTGGCAGCGCGAGGTGGTGCGCATCGTGCGCAAGATCGCGCAGTACTTCTATCCGCAGCGCCAGACCCAGGTCATGAACGAGGGCTGGGCCACCTTCTGGCACTACACGCTGCTCAACACCATGTACGACCGCGGCCAGCTCGACGACGGCTTCATGATGGAGTGGCTGAGCTCGCACACCGGCGTGATCTTCCAGCCGCCGGTGGGCCACCGCGCCTACAGCGGCATCAACCCCTACGCGCTCGGCTTCGCGATGTACACCGAGCTGCGCCGCATCTGCGAGAAGCCCACCGACGAGGACCGGCGCTGGTTCCCCGACTTCGCGGGCAGCGACTGGGTGGCCACGCTCGACTACGCGATGCGCAACTTCAAGGACGAGAGCTTCGTGGGCCAGTTCCTGAGCCCGAAGACCATGCGCGACTTCCGCCTGTTCGCGATCCGCGACCACCAGAGCGAATCCGAGCTCGAGGTCTCGGCGATCCACGACGACAGCGGCTACCAGGCGCTGCGCGAATCGCTGTCGCGCCAGTACGACCTCGGCAGCCGCGAGCCCGACATCCAGGTCTGGAACGTCAACATGCGCGGCGACCGCTCGCTGACGCTGCGCCACACCCAGCGCAACAGCCTGCCGCTGCACGACGATGCCGAGGAGGTGCTCAAGCACGTGGCGCGGCTGTGGGGCTTCGACGTGCACCTCGAGAGCGTCGATGCGCAGGGCCGCATCAGCCGCAGCTGGAAGGCCTCGGCGCCGCGGGCGCTGTACTAGCCGAGGTTCAGGGCACGAGGGCGGCGATCGCCAGCGTGTAGCCCTTCACGCCCAGCCCCACGATGATCCCGCGCGCCGCCGGCGAGATGTACGAGCGGTGGCGGAATTCCTCGCGCGCATGCACGTTCGAGATGTGCAGCTCGATCAGCGGCACGCTCGCGCCCTTGATGGCGTCGTGCAGCGCGATCGAGGTGTGGGTGTAGGCCCCCGGGTTCATCACCACGCCGAGCATGGTGCCGGCCGCCACCTCGCGGCCCGCTTCCTGGATCCAGTCGACCAGCACGCCTTCGTGGTTGGTCTGGCGGCACTCGATCGCTACGCCGAGCTTCGCGCCCGTGTCATGGCACAGGCGCTCCACGTCGGCCAGCGTGTCGCGGCCGTACTGTTCGGGCTCGCGCGTGCCCAGGAGGTTGAGGTTGGGGCCGTTGAGGACGAGGATTTTCTTCATGATGGATCGGGCTGGCAGCACGCGTCGGACGGGCCGCCATTATGGTCTGGCACCTGCCCTGCCCCGACGGGCCGCGGACGAGCCGACGTAGTAGTTGTACGAGTCGATGTCGACCACGCAGCGCGCCATCAGGTCGACGAAGGCGCGCAGCTTCTGCCCCATGTAGCGCTGCCGCTGGTAGGCGCAGTAGATGCGCCGCGGCTGCGGCTGCCACTGCGGCAGCACCGGCACCAGCACGCCCTGCGCCAGCTCGGGCCGCACGAAGAAGGCCGGCAGCAGCGCGATGCCCAGGCCGTCGATGCAGAAGGTCTTCATCACCCAGTGGTCGTTGGTCTCGAAGGCGGGTTCGGGCCGGTAGGCATGGCGGCCCGACGCGCCCGACACCAGCAGCACCTGCGACGGCCCCGCGGCCTCCTTCATCACGATCGCGCGGTGCGCCGCCAGGTCGTCGGGCGAGCGCGGCGTGCCCTGGCGCTCGAGGTACTGCGGGCTCGCATAGAGGCCGTGGTTGAGCTGACCCAGCAGCTTGGCCACGAGGTTCGGCGCGTCGGGCGGCTCCGAGCACACGTAGCAGTCCACGTCGCCGATGGCCGGCGCGTTCGGCCGGCTCGCCACGTCGAGCTGGCAGCGCACGTTGGGATGCGACTCCAGGAACAGCTTCACCACGTGGCAGACGAAGGAGGTGCCGAACTGGGTGTCCGACAGCAGCGAGAGGCTGCCCGACACGCCGGTGGTGATCTCCTGGATCTCGGTGCGCGCCGTCTCGAGCCGGCCCGTGACCTCGCCGAGCAGGTCCTCGCAGCGCACGAAGAAGGCGCGGCCCGCCTCGGTCGCGGTGATGCGGCGCGAGCTGCGCATCAGCAGCTGCGCGCCCAGCAGTTCCTCCAGCCGCGTGAGCTGCCGGCTCAGCGTGGCCTTCGAAACGCCCGACAGGCTCTCGGCCCGCGTGAGACTGCCGCTTTGCACGACGAGCACGAAGGCCTGCACCAGCGCCAGGTCGATGCCAGTCACGCGCGCTCCCTGTCGGCGAGGGTCGGCCGTTTCAGAAATGAAAAGTTGCGTCTCGGCATGTGGCTTTCATCGGAGGGCGGGAAACGGTACGGTCTGCGCGGGCGTAGCGAATGCTATGCCATGCCCCGCCACCCCTCGAGCCTTCGAGCCCTGGAGGCCCGAGCCCCACTCCCCACGACAGGAGAACCTCCGATGCACAGCCCTGCCCGACGCACCCTGCTTTCCGCCGGCGTTGCCGCCTCCCTGCTGCCGTTGCGCAGCGCCTGGGCCGCCGGCCCGCTCAAGATCGGCTTCGTCTTCCTGGGCCCGGTCGGCGACACGGGCTGGACCTACCAGCACGACCTCGGCCGGCGCGAACTCGAGAAGAACCTCGGCGCCCAGGTCAGCGTGCGCACCGTGCCCGACACCAACGAAGGCCCGGACTCCGAGCGCGTGGCGCGCGAGCTGTCGGCCGACGGCTGCCAGCTGATCTTCGGCGCCTCCTTCGGCTACATGAAGCCGATGCTCACGGTCGCCAACGACAACCCCGGCGTCCAGTACCTGATCGCAAGCGGCTACCAGACCGCGAAGAACTTCGGCGGCTACAACGCGCGCTGGCACGAGGGCGGCTACCTCGCGGGCATCGTGGCGGGCCGGACCACGCGCTCCAACATCATCGGCCTCGTCGGCGCCCACCCGGTGCCCGACGTGATGTGGTACCTCAACGCCTTCGCGCTCGGCGCGCGCAGCGTCAATCCAAAGGCGATGGTGCACGTGGTGTTCGTCAATTCGTGGTTCGACCCGCCGAAGGAGCGCGACGCCGCGGTCGCGCTGATGAACCAGGGCGCCGACGTGCTCACGCATTTCACCGACACGCCCGCCGTCACCACCGCCGCCGAGGCGCGCGGCGTGGGCGCCATCTCGTTCCACTCCGACATGCGCAGCCACGCGCCCAGGAACTACCTCACCGGCGTCACCCACCACTGGGGCGGCTTCTACACCCGGGTGGCGCGCGATGTGATGGCCGGCAGCTGGAAGCCCGGCCTCTACCTCGGCGGCATCGGCGACGGCGTGGTGAAGATGGCGTCAATGGGCCCGCGCGTGCCGAAGGACGTCGCCGAACTCGTGCAGGCGAAGGAGCGCGACATCGCCAGCGGCAAGCTGCAGGTGTTCGCCGGCCCCATCAAGGACCAGAAGGGCGCGGTCCGCGTGGCGGCGGGCGCCCGCGTCGCCGACGCGGACCTCGGCCGGATGGACTGGTTCGCCGAGGGCGTGGTGGGCGGCTCGCGTTGAAGGCCATGGAGAACCCCATGACGCATCCCATCGCCGCCCCCTGGCACCCCGTCGCCCCTTCGGCCGGGCTGCGCCCCGGCGCCAACATCGTCGCCGGCTTCGCCGAGGGCCAGGAGCTCGCGCTCTGGCGCTCGGCCGACGGCGCGGCCCAGGCCTGGGAGAACCGCTGCCCGCACCGCAGCGTGCGCTTCACGCTCGGCCAGGTGGTCGAGAACCGCCTCTCCTGCGCCTACCACGGCTGGCAGTACGCCGCGGGCAACGGGCAGTGCGTCGGCATTCCCGCCCATCCGGCGATGCCCGCGCCGCGCAACGTCTGCGCCAGGGTGTTCGGCGCGGTCGACGCGGCGGGCATGCTGTGGGTGAACCTGGCGCACGAGGGCGACGCGCCGCCGCCCGCGCCGCAGGCACTGGCCG
>NZ_JBZAYE010000142.1:0-14298 GCF_058244205.1 Variovorax sp. 20P10.2.4 | reverse complement strand
CCTGGCCGAGGGCGGCCTCGAGATCGACACCAACAGCCTCACCGCCGGTTGGCACAACGCCAATGCACCGGTGCAGACGCAGGTCGATGGCCGCACCAACGTCGCGATCCAGCAGACCGGCGACAAGGCGATCCTCAACTGGGAGACCTTCAACGTCGGGCGCAACACCACGGTCGATTTCAAGCAGGACCCGAGCTGGGCCGTGCTCAACAAGGTCAACGATCCGCAGGCGCGCCCTTCGCGGATCCAGGGCCAGATCAAGGCCGACGGCACGGTGCTGATCGCCAACCGCAACGGCGTGGTGTTCTCGGGCACCAGCCAGGTCGACACGCGCAACCTCGTGGCCGCCGCGGCCAGGATCACCGACGACCAGTTCCGCGGCGGCGGTGTGTACGGCAGCGATACCACCGCGAGCTTCACCGATGCGCTGGGCAAGGTCGAGGTGCAGGCCGGCGCGCAGATCAGCACACGCACGCCCCAGTCGGCCACGCAGGGCGGCGGCTACGTGATGCTGCTGGGCAGCGAGGTGCACAACGCCGGGCAGATCAGCACGCCGTCGGGCCAGACGCTGCTCGCCGCCGGCGACAGCTTCTTCATCCGCAAGGGCGTGGGCTCGACCGGCAACCAGCTCTCCACCACGCGCGGCAACGAGGTGACGCCCGCGTTCGGCCCCGACAGCCTGGCGGGCAAGGTCGTCAACAGCGGGCTGATCCAGGCGCCGCTGGGCGATGTCACGCTGACCGGGCGCGAGGTGCGCCAGGACGGCGTGGTCCTGAGCAGCACCTCGGTCAACACGCGCGGCACGGTCCACCTGAAGGCGATCGGCGATGCCGGCACGGTGACCTTGGGCGCGGGCAGCACCACGGCCATCGTGCTGGACACCGGCAATGCCACCGCGCTCGACAGCCAGCGCGCGGGCCTGATGGCGCCGGTCATCGACAGCACGGGCGACATCGTCGCGGCCGGCAACGACCGCAGGGATCTCTCGCGCATCGAGATCGGCAGCGGCGGCACGGCCGACTTCGAGGGCGGCTCGCTGACGCTGGCCACCGGCGGCCAGGTGATGGTCGATGCGAAGCGGCGCAGCCTGGTGCGCGATGGCGCGCTCATCGACGTCTCGGGCGCCATCGGCGTCAAGGTCTCGATGGAGTCCAACAACGTCAAGGTCAACATCCAGGGCAACGAACAGCGCGATGCCCCGATCAACCGGGACGGCAAGAGCCTCAACAACAACGACGTGTGGATCGACCGGCGCAGCCTGGTCTTCGTGCCCAAGGGCACCAACGGCTATGCCAGCGACCGCTGGTACACGGCCGGCGGGCTGCTCGAGGTGTCGGGCTATCTGGGCACCCAGGGCCACTCGGTGGGCGAATGGATGGCGCAGGGCGGCATCGTGCAGTTCTCGGGCAACGACGTCGTCACCCAGAGCGGCTCGCTGGTCAACCTGTCGGGCGGCACGCTCGATGTGCAGACCGGCTTTCTCAGGCAGAGCTGGCTCAAGGGTTCGGACGGCCGGCTCTACGAAGTGTCGAGGGCGCCGGGCGACCTGCTCTACAAGGGCCTGTACAAGGGCTTCGAGGACGAGCACGCGCGCTGGGGCAAGAACACCACCGACTACTTCTACAACCCGCTGATCGGCCCGCAGCGGCGATTGGAGAGCGGCTACACCGCGGGCCGCGATGCCGGCGTGCTGGTGATTGGCACGAAGAGCGCGGTGCTCGAGGGCGAGATCGCGGGCGACACCTTCCAGGGCAGCCGCCAGACGCAGGCGGCGCAGGCCGCGCTCGACGGCTACAACCAGTCGCAGCAGGCGGTGGCGCGCCGCGGCCAACTGGTGGTGGGCAGCTACGTGCCCTATTACGTCAAGAGCAGCGGCAGTTGGGTGTACGGCCTGAGCGCCAATGCCGACACGCTGCAGAACGTGGTCATCGCCGAAGAGGCGCGCAAGATCGCCGCAGGCCTGGGCCTGGACGGCGTGCTGCCCGACGACCGCGGCACGACCTTGTACCTGGACAGCGCGCAGCTCAGCGGCTTCGAGCTTGGCGGCATCAGGATCGCCGCGGGCCGGCGCATCGCGGTCGAGGGCGCGCTGCACATGGCGCCGGCCGGCGAGATCACGCTGTACGGGCCGCAGGTCGAGGTGAAGGCCGATCTCCGCAGCGCGGGCGGAACGATCCGCCTGGGCAATGTGCTTGAGCAGGTCAGCGGCAACCTTCGCATCGAAGACACCATCCTGGCGGCACCGAATGGCGTGACGGCCGGTGTCACCGTCGCGGATGGCGTCAAGGTCGACACGCAGGGCCTGTGGAGCAACCTGCTGAAGGACCCTGCGGACATCGCCGCGCTGCCGTACCGGAACGGTGGGCGCGTCTCGCTGCGCAGCACGGGCGACGTCACGCTGGCGCAGGGCTCGCTGATCGACGTGTCCTCGGGCGCGGCGATCATGAGCGATGCCAGTGTCAAGGGCGGCAAGGGCGGCGACATCACGCTGCAGGCTGGCCGTGGTGTCGCCAGCGCCGGCGCGGGCACCGAGCCCGTCGACGGGGTCCTGTCCCTGCAAGGGCAACTGCGCGCCCATGGGGTTGCAGGCGGCGGCACGCTGGATCTGCAGACGGCGCGGGTGCTGATCGGCGGCGCGCCCGATGCGCCCGCGGAACCCGGGACACTGCGCCTGGACAGCGACTTCTTCACCCAGGGCTTCTCGGCCTACAAGGTCGTGGGCGAGCACGGGACGACAGTGGCCGACGGTGCACAGGTCGAGGCGAGGATGTCGGTGTTTCGCCTCGTGGCGGGCGCCAAGGATTTGCCGACCGGCAGTCCGTCTTCCGCGGCGCTCGAGGTCTGGACACCGCCGCTGTATCAGGAGGATCCCACGGCGGGCGTGCTGACCCGGCGTGCCGGCGCCAGCCTGACCTTGCAGGCTGGAGATGCCGATACGACCGCGAGTTCGACCACGCTGCTAGTCGGCCGCGATGCGCGCGTGGCCGTCGACCCCGGGCAGTCCATCGCGCTGCGCAGCGCTGGACAACTGACCGTGGACGGCCGGCTCGATGCCTGGGGCGGTCGCATCGAGCTGGGCAGCATCTCCGCGAAATTGAACGCCGACGAGGCCAAGGGGCTGTCGGCCTGGATCGGCGAGCATGCCGTGCTCGACGTGGCCGCGCGCGCCGCCATCGCGGTGGACGTGCAGGGGCGCCGCTATGGCCTGGTGGGCGATGGCGGGCAGATCGTGATCGGTGGCGAGGTCGATCCGCGCGACGGCAGCAGCTCGGCCGTGGACCGGTTCGTGGTGCTGCGCGAAGGCGCACTGCTCGATGCCTCCGGCGCCCAGGCAATTCTCGACGTGCCGGGACAGGGCCGCGTGGCGGTGGCGAGCAATGGGGGGTCGATTTCACTCGGATCGAACCACGGCCTCTACCTCGATGGCGAAATGCGTGCGCTGGCCGGTGGTACAGGGGCGGCGGGTGGCCAGCTGTCGGTGAGCATCGCCAACTTCAATGTCGTCGCCGACACCTCTCCAGCCACGCCAGCTTTCATGCGCCAGATCCGCGAACTGGTGCTGGGCCAGGAGAAGGCGCCGGGAGCGCTGGCCGTCGGCATCGAAGCTGCTGAGGCCGCAGGCCAATTGACATACGGCCATGCACGCCTGGGCGTCGATCAGGTCAAGGCCGGCGGCTTCGATACGCTGACCCTGCACAGCGGCGGCATGATCGCCTTCGATGGCAACGTTTCCTTGACGCTGGGTCAGGCGCTGAATCTCTATGCCGGTGCGCTCGGATGGACCGACGCTGCGCCTGCGGACAGCCGGGTCCGGTTGGCGGCACCCTTCGTGCGCCTGATTTCCTCCGTGCTGCTCGAGGGCCCTTCGAACGCGCGCATCGATCGATTGGGCATGCACTATGGCGATTCGCGGCTGAACGTCTCCGGGCAACCTCTGGTGGGCAGCTTGAGCCTGGAAGCAGACCGCCTGCTCGAGGTGCGCGGTGGCAAGGGCCTCGGCAGTGGTGGGCGGCTGACGATTCCGGGCATTGCGAGTGCAGACGACCAACTGATCGACCGGCGCGGCATCGCGCAGATCGCGCTGCGCAGCGGCGGGGATCTGCGCTTCGATTCGGGCACGCTCTACGCGCCGGGGGATCTGACCCTGGCCGCGGCGCAGATCTATCCGGTCACCGGCGTCGAGGCGGCGGTCTATGCCGGTTGGCGCGGCAAGACCGCCGGCTTCGATTCCGAGCGCATCCTGACGCTGGCGCGCACCACCGACGAACTGCCCGAGCTGCCGTATTCGGTGTTCGGCAGCCTCACGCTGGGCGCGGCCGTGATCGATCAGGGCGGCGTGCTGCGCGCGCCGCTGGGCGCGCTGAATCTCGGCGTGAACAAGGGCGGCGACGCGGGCAGCATCACGCGCGCCGTGAACCTGCTCGCGGGCAGCGAGACCTCCGCCAGCGCGGCGGGCCTGGTCATGCCCTATGGCGGCACGAACGACGGCGTGGCCTGGCAGTACGCCGGCGAGCAGGTCAAGCTGCAGGGCGTGGGCACGGCCGCGGTGGGCAGCGTGCGCCTGCTGGGCGAGCACGTGGACGTGCGCGAAGGCGCCACGATCGATCTGTCGGGCGGTGGCACGCTCGCGGGCGCGGGCTTCGTGTCGGGACGCGGCGGCTCCACCGATGCGCGTTTCAATCCGCTGGTGCAGATCAACGCGAAGGGCGGCTTCACGCTGCCGGGACTCGGCAGCAATCCGGTCTACGCGATCGTGCCCGGCAAGCAGGCCGGCCAGGCCCCGATCGGTGGTGAAGCCGGCGCGGTGGACCCGCTCGTGGGCCAGCAGATCACCATCGGCGCGGGCGTGCCCGGCCTGCCCGCGGGCACCTACACGCTGATGCCCTCGACCTATGCGCTGCTGCCGGGCGCTTTCCGCGTGGAGATCAATGGCGCGGGCGGGTTGCGCGAACAGGGCGTGCCGGCCACGCCTATCGCGATGCGCAATCGCTCGTGGTCCACCGCGGGCCGCCTGTCGGTGGCGGGTACTTCCATCGGCGACAGCCTGGCCAGCCAGGTGATCCTGACACCGGCCGACGTGCTGCGCACCTACTCGCAGTACAACGAAACCTCCTATGCCGATTTCGTACGCGCCGATGCCGCGCGGCTCGGCGTGCCGCGCGCCCAGTTCGAGGCGGATGCCAAGGCCCTGCTGCTCGAACTGGCCGACCGCACGGCGAACCGGCAGGAGCTCAGCTTCCGGTTCGACGGCACGGTGCTCGGCAATCCGGCGAAGGACGGGTATGGCAGCACGCTGGCCGTGCTCGGCAGCACGATCGAGATCCTGGGTGATGGTGCCCCGGACATGGCGCACGGCGCCGCGCTGCGAGCCGCGGACCTCGGCAAGATCGACGTGAACCGGATCGCCATCGGCGGCATGCCGCTGGCGGTGTATGGCCAGGGGGGCAACCTCGTGCGCTTCAACCTCGGCGCCGCACCGGCCCGCGGCATCGTCGTGCGCAGCGGCGCGGTGCTCACGGCGCCCGAAGTGATGCTGATCACCCAAGGCAACGCGGTGGACAGCGCGCCCATCGAGATCGAGCGCGGCGCCGTCATCAGCACCTTGGGGCAAGGTGCGGCTGCCTACGACTCGGGCAACGGATTCATCTACCAGCCTGGCATCACCAGCGTGGTGGCGGTCTCCAACGGTCGCCTGCAATGGCTGGCGCCGGGAAAAACCGACAACGGGTCGCCGGGCCCCATCCGCGTCGGCGTCTGTGCGTCGGGCGACTGCACGGGAACGACCCGCCTGTATTCGGAAGGCAGCATCGCCTTCGCCACCGACAACGAATTCGAACTCGACAGCGCGGTGCGCTACGGCACGCGCCATCTGAGCCTCGCGGTCGGCGCCTTCAATGTCGGCAGCGCCGAATCGCTGGCCGCCGCGAGCGCGCGCGGTGCGCTGGCGCCAGGCCTCGCGCTCAACCAGCAGGTGATGGACCGCCTGCTGCAGGGCGACACCGAGGCCGGCGCGCCGGCGCTGGAGACGCTGGAACTGATCGCGGGCGGTTCGCTGAACTTCCTCGGCTCCGTGAGCCTGTCCACGCTGGACGCGAACGGCAAGTCGCGGCTGGACAACCTGATGCTGACCACGCCGGCCATCTATGGCTACGGCGGCGCTGGCGACACGGCCCGGATCCAGACCGGCCACCTGATCTGGAACGGCGCGGCCGGACAGCCCGGCGCGGTGGTGGCCGATGGCGCCGGCACGGGAAGCGGCAGCCTGGACCTGCAGGCCGAGCGCATCAGCTTCGGCTATGGCCCCTATGGCCAGCCCGACGGCATCAGCGCGCTCGACCGCCAGGTGCTGGGCTTCGCCAACGTCAATCTCGCGGCCAGCGAGCGCATCACCGCGAACAACAAGGGCACGTTGGCGGTCTACCAGCGGCAGGGCGAGTACGTGGCCGGCAAGGGCTACCAGTACAGCGGCGGGAACCTGAACATCGTCACGCCGCTGTTTACCGGCGAGGCGGGCTCGGTCAACCGCATCAAGGCGGGCGGAGCGATCTCCGTCGCCGCGCCGGCCGCGGGCGCCGCCGATGCGGCACCGATCCAGGCGCTGGGCGCCGAGCTGTCGCTGACGGCCGGCGGCGCGTTGAACCTCGACACCACCGTGGCGCTGCCCAGCGGCAAGCTCACGCTCACCGCCGAGACCGACCTCGTGCTGGGCCCGCGGGCGCGCCTCGACCTGGCGGGACGCAGCATCGCCTTCTTCGACGACCCGGCCGCCACCCAGTACAGCTGGGGCGGCGATGCCACGCTGGAAAGCCGCCGCGGCAACATCCGCCAGGCCGCGGAGTCGGTCATCGATCTCTCGGCCCGTAACAACCAGGCAGGCCGCCTGACCGCCATCGCACTGGACGAGGCCGCGGGCCTGGTCGACCTGCAGGGCCGCATCCTCGGCGGCGCGAGCGGCCGCTACAACGCGGGCGGCACCCTGGTGCCCTACCTGGCCGGCGGCATCGAACTGCGGGCCCAGCGCCTGGGCGGCGCCGGCAGCCTGGACCAGCAGTTCGCGGCGCTGAACCAGCGGCTGAACCTCGGCGAGGTGTTCGGACTGCGCAGCTTCCAGCTCAAGCAGGGCAGCCTGACCATCGGCAACGAGCTCAAGGCCAGCCAGGTCGAGGTCTCGGTGGACAACGGCCATCTCACGGTGGCGGGCACGGTCGATGCCAGCGGCGAGCGCGTCGGCAGCATCCGCCTGGCCGCGAAGCAGGGCCTGACATTGGCGGGCAGCGCCGTGCTCGACGCGCACGGCACGCAGCTGCGGCTGGACAGCCATGGTCAGATCATCGACAGCCCGAACCGGGCCATGGTCGAGCTCAATTCGGGCGACGGCCTGCTGACCTTGGCTGAAGGCGCGCGCATCGATCTGCGCCACGGCACCGACGATGCGCGGGTGAAGGCGCGTCCGGCGCTGTACGACGGCCGCGAGCGCGGCACGCTGGACCTGTATGCGCCGCGCATCGATGGCGCGGGCGGCGCGGGCACGAGCGCAGCGGCCACCTATGGCGATATCGCGATCGACGCGAGCGGCCGGCTCGACATTCGGGGCGCGCGGTCGATCGCGGTCAATGCGGTGCAGCGCTATGCCGACGCCGAGTACGGCCAAGTCAAGGGCCCGAACGGCCAGCCCGTGCTCGATGCCAACGGCAGGCCGGTGCTCGACCTGTCCGCCGATGGCCGGCCCTACCAGGTGATCGACCAGGACTACCTGAACCGCAAGCACGGCGACAGCACGGCATTCATCGACAAGGCCCTGGCCAATGCCGACCTGCTGAACCGCAAGCTCGCGGGATTGAACAACGCCAGCTATCGCGACGCCTTCCATCTGCGGCCGGCCGTGGAGATCGTGAGTGCCACGCCCGATGGCGCGATGGTCGTCAGCGGCGATATCGACCTGTCGGGCTACCGCTATGCCAGCCTCAACCCGCACGTGCAAAAGACCGGCGTCTATGGCTCGGGCGAGCCGGGCGCGCTCGCGATCCGCGCGGGCGGCAATCTCTCCATCTACGGCAGCATCAACGACGGCTTCGCGCCGCCGCCCGATACGCCCGACGACAAGGGCTGGGTGCTGACCCCGGGCGTGCAGGCCTTCGGCGGCGACGTGGTGGTGCCGGGGCCGGGCGTCACGCTCGCGGAAGGCACGCGCTTCGTGGGCGGCAAGGTGCTCAATTACGACCTGCCGATCCAGGACCTGATGCTGCCTGCCGGCACCGTCGTGCCGGTGTCGGCGACGCTCAACGAGGCCCTGGCATTGCCGGCCGGCACCGTGCTGCGCGCCACGGTGCGCGATGCCGCGGGCAATGTGCTGTACCCCGCCGGCACGGTGTTGCGGCAGGGCGTGACCCTGCCCGCCGGCGCGCGCCTGGATGCCGGCAGCGTGCTGCCGGCGCAGGCCGCGTTGAAGGCGATGATCTGGCCGCGCGGCGTGCCGCTGCCGGGTTGGGCGGTGCTGCTGGCCGGCAACCTGGCCTTGCCGACGGGGGCACTGATTCCGTCGATGACCGACGTGAAGCTGCCGGGCGATGCACTGTCGGTGCCGTTGCGCACGGTGACCGATGGCCGCATGGGTCGCAACTGGGCGGTGGGGGCCATGCTGCCCGAAGGCTCGCTGTCGTGGTCGCTGCGCCTCGTGGCCGGTGCCGACACCGCCGCGGCCGATACCCGGACCGTGCAGCCGTGGACCGAGGCCAGCCTGGTGCTGGCCGATACGCATTACAGCCTGTACGAGCAGCGCCAGAAGACGCTGGTTCCGGGTCAGCCGGGCACGCCGGCGCAGCCGGGGGGAAAGTGGTACTGGGACGCGCTGGGTGCGGAGGTGTATGGCTTCGAACCCAACACGCCGGTTCCTGCCGATCTGGAGTCGGCCTGCATGGACGCCGGCATCTGCGTGCGAGTCCGCTACATATGGGACGCATTGGGCGCGGAGGTCTACGGCTTCAAGCCTGGCACGCCCGTTTCGGACGATCTGCAGTCGGCCTGCATGGATCCGGGCATCTGCATCTCGCTCGGCGAGGCGACGCCCGAGATTCCCGGCACACCGGACAAATGGGTTCCCGGCGGGGTGATCAAGGTTCATCAGCTGGCACAGAACTTCAGCGTGCTTCGCACCGGGACCGGCGACCTGGACCTGATCGCTGGCGGCGATGTCTCCACGCACTCGCTCTACGGCATCTACACGGCGGGCACGTCCACGGCCTCTCGCGCCGGAGGCGAGGCTGGTGCCTTCGACCGGGCGCGCGGCAAGGCGGCCGACGGCACCTACCTCGGCACCAAGAACTCGGCCGTGCCGCCCGAGGGCCTGCCTTCGGCGGGTTCGATCTACGAATCGCTGGTCGACGGCGAGACGAACAGCACCTATGCGGCCTGGTATCCCGATGGCGGCGGCAACCTGCTGCTGCGCGCGGGAGGCGATCTGAGGGGCGACCTGCTCGCGCGCTATGAACCGCGTTCTGCCGGCCAGGAGTTGCGCCCCCAACGCAGCAGCGCCGACATCGGCAATTGGCTGTGGCGCCAGGCCAGCGGCGGCACGGCCGGCGTGGACCCGATCGCCACGGCCTGGTGGATCAATTTCGGGACCTATGTGCCTGGATCCGCTGCGATGAACACGGACGTCGGGTTGCACTTCACGGATGTTCCGGAGGTGATCGCGATCCCGGAACTGGTCGGCTTCACCGGCATCGGTACCCTGGGAGGCGGCAACCTGAACATCGAGGTGGGCGGCAATGCCGGCCTGACCTCGCGTCGCGGCGGCGATGCCGGTGCGAGGCCGCGCAGCGAAGGCCTGGCACTGGCCGTGGGGAGCACCGGGCGGGTGACCGCCGACGGCCGCCTGATGCTCACGGGAGGGGGCGATCTGAAACTGCGCATCGGCGGCAACCTGAATGCCGGATTGCAGGCACGTGCCTCGAACCCCGCTGGCGATCCCAACGCATCTCCCGATCTCTACCGCACACAGGACCTGAACCTCAATGGCGTGCTGGCCAACCTGCGCGGTGCCGTGCAGATGCAGGCCGGCGAGCTGGGAGGCATCGCGCTGACGTACTACCGCAGCGGCCCTTCCGACGCCGATGCCCGCGAGGTTCGCGCCTACGATCCCTACACGGCCACGCTCGGCACCGCGACGGGCGGGCTCGTGTTGAAGCTGGGCGACGCCACCGCGACGCTGGACACCCGCGGCGACCTGGTCGTGGCGGGCAGCGGCGATCCGGGACGCGCGCCGCTGCCGTACCTGTTGCCCTATACCTTCGATGGCACGCGCTACGAATCGGGCGGCCAAGGCTGGTTCTCGCTGTGGACCAACAACACCGCCATCAACCTGATGTCCGGCGGGGGGGATCTCACGCCCGTGACGCCAGTGGTGAAGGCTGCCGAAGGCACGCCGCGGCGCGACTTCGACGCGACGGACGGCCGGCTGGTCTACCCATCGCAGCTCAATGCAGTGGCTGCCTCGGGCAGCTTGTTCCTGCGAGGCGATTCGACGCTGGGCCAATCGCTCCTGCTCGCGCCCTCGACGAACGCTGAACTCCGCCTTCTGGCGGGAGACTCCATCTATGCCGGCGGCTATGTCGTGAGTCTGTCCGGGGCCGGCACGGATGCATTGCCGACACCGTTGAGGCCTGCCTTCATCGCCTTCCAACCGGCGAATGGAAATCCGACGCCGACCCTGCAAACAGACAACCTGTCAGGGGATGGCGTGTTCCCGGCACTTGACGGGGGGGGGAGATATCCGTTGTTCGTCTTCGGCCCCGACACGGCAGCAACTGCCATTCGCACAACGATCGCACCGGCGCGACTGTATGCACGAGACGGCGACATCCTCGGCCTCGAGAGTGGCGGAACCCTGGCGTTCACGGGCGGGGGACGGACCGGACAGACGTGGTACGAGGGTTCAGGTCCGGTCTGGATGCGTGCCGGGCGCGACATCGTCCGCTCCGGGTCCGTGCTCGGGCAAGCACCGCCGTTTCTTTCGGACGACTTGTCGTTGACCTCTTCGGGTTCCGGCTCCGGCACCCGAACCGGCAACCTCTTCGTCCACAACGACCCCACCGACGTCTCCATCGTCCAGGCCGGCCGCGACATCCTCTACAGCAGCTTCGACGTCGCCGGCCCCGGCACGCTCGAGATCAGCGCGGGCCGCAACATCCTGATGGCGGGGCAGGTCGGACAGACCCTGCAAGGGGTGCCCGTGTACGGCGAAACCGCCGTGCGCAGCATCGGCCCGGTGGTGCCCGGCGACGCGCGGCCCGGCGCGGGCATCGTGATGCAGGCCGGCCTGGGCAGCCAGGGGGCCGACTACACCGGCTTCCTGCGGCGCTACCTCGACCCCGCGAACCTCGCGGACAGCGGCGCCTCGCTGGCCAGCCAGCCGGGCAAGGTGCCCTACGTCTACAGTGGCAGGCTGAGCCTGGCCGACTGGCTGCGCGCGGTGCATGGCTTCACGGGCGAGGACAAGGACGCGCCGGCCTTCCTCGACCAGCTGCAGGCCCGCCGCGACGCCGACAGCAGCCTGTCCAAGCGCATCCTGCGCAACGACTACCGCGCGGCGAGCCAGCTGCACCTGGTGAACTGGCTGGAGGACCGCTACGGCTACGACGGCTCGGAAGACGCCCTGACGGTCTTCAACCGGCTCTCGCCCGAGCAGCAGCGCGTCTATGCGCGCGGCGTGTACTTCGCCGAGCTCAAGGCCGGCGGCCGCGAATACAACGAGGCCGGCAACGCCCGCGAGGGCAGCTACCTGCGCGGGCGCAACGCGATCGCCGCGCTGTTCCCCACGGCCGATGCGCAGGCGCGGCCCATCGTCTACCAGGGCGGCATCACGATGTACGGCGCGGCCGGGGTCAACACCCTGTTCGGCGGCGACATCGAGACGCTGACGCCGGGCGGCAGCCAGATCTTCGGTGTCGAGGGCCAGGCGCCGGTGGCACTGCCGGGTGTCGTGCCGGGACTCGTGACGCAGGGCGCGGGCAACATCCATCTCTATGCGCTCGACGACATCCTGCTCGGCCAGAGCCGGATCATGACCACCTTCGGCGGCAGCATCCTCGCCTGGTCGGCCGAGGGCGACATCAACGCGGGCCGCGGCTCGAAGACCACGGTGGTCTACACGCCGCCCAAGCGCGAGTACGACACGTGGGGCAACGTGACGCTGTCCTCCGACGTGCCGAGCACGGGCGCGGGCATCGCGACGCTGGCGCCGATCGCGGAAGTGCCGGCCGGCGACATCGACCTGATCGCGCCGCTGGGCACCATCGACGCGGGCGAAGCCGGCATCCGGGTCTCGGGCGACGTCAACATCGCGGCGCTGCACGTGGTGAAC
Organism: Variovorax sp. 20P10.2.4; assembly: GCF_058244205.1. Classification (NCBI taxonomy): domain Bacteria; kingdom Pseudomonadati; phylum Pseudomonadota; class Betaproteobacteria; order Burkholderiales; family Comamonadaceae; genus Variovorax; species Variovorax sp. 20P10.2.4. The sequence continues at coordinate 1,937 of NZ_JBZAYE010000142.1, read as the reverse complement.
GCCGACAACATCGTGAGCCAGGGCAAGTCGACCGGCATCCCGGTGGTCGCGGCGGTCAACGTCGCCGCGCTGACCAATGCCAGCGCGGCGGCCTCCACCGCGGTCGCGGCCGCGCAGGACGCGATGCAGCGCGAGCGCGCCATGGCGCGGCAGAACCTGCCGTCGGTGTTCACGGTGCGCGTGCTGGGCTTCGGCAACGAGCCGGCCGAAGAGGGCAAGCAGGCACCGCCGCCACCGCGTGCCGGCCTGCAGGGCAAGGCACCGATCCCCTACGACCCGCGCAGCTTCGTGCAGATCGCGGCGCACGGCGATGCCTTCGACCCGGCCGTGATGTCGAAGCTGACCGAGGCCGAGCAGCGCGAGCTGCGCCGAGGCAAGTAGCAGTCGGTCGCCCATGCCGTGCCGCGCGCCCCCGTGCGCGGCACGGCGCGAGCGATCCCACGAGACCCTGGATGCGGAGGTTCCCATGTTGGACATGAGTCCCTGGCTGTGCCTGGAGTCGCCGGAGGCCGGCGGCCATACGGACCGCGAGGCGCACGAGGACGCGGGCAGCGCGTTGCGCGAGTTCCTGGTCGCGAACTACGGCCGGCTGCACCGGCGCCTGCTGCGCCATCTCGGCGATGCCGACCTGGCCAGCGACAGCCTGCACGACGCCTGGCTGCGGCTCGGCGACATGGCCGCGCCGGCGGTGCAGAACCCCGAGGCCTACGTCTACCGCACGGCCTGCAACGTGGCGGTGGACTGCCTGCGCCGCAACCGTCCGCAGCCGCATGTGGAGGATGGCGAGGCGCTGTTCGAGTTCCTGGTCGATCGGTCGCCGGGCCCGGAGTCGATCGCCGAGGCGCGCTCGGACGTGCACGCGGTCGACCGCGCCATGCAGCACCTGCCGCGCCGCCATCGCGCCGTGCTGGTCGCGTTGCGGCTCGAGGAGAAGACGCGCCAGGAAGTCGCGGACCGGCACCAGATCTCGCTGCGCAGCGTCGACACGGCGCTGCGCCAGGCGCTCGCGCACTGCGCGCAGGCCACGGGCCAGACGGTGCATGCGGGGATCGAACTGCGCGCGACCACCGCGCCGGCGCCGCGAAAAACACGCCGGCAGGCCGGCCCGAATTCCGCCGCGGCGCAGCCGGTCGCGCGGCACTGCCGCGCCTGAGCGGCGAATGTGACGTCTTCGCTCGACATGTTCGAGATGAAAGGGCACCGGGGTAGAGCAAAACGACTCATGCGGTGCGCCAGGGCGCGCGAATCCTCCCGAGTTCTTTCCATCAGCCTGACACGCGGCCCCGCCATGATTTCCTGCTGCAAACGGTAGCGACTGGAGCGAACGACATGGCCGCAGGGATTCTCGGACGGACGCATCTGCGCCAAGCGCCGCAGCAGGGATTCACGCTCATCGAGCTGATGGTGGTGCTGGTGATCATGGGCGTGCTCGCGGCGCTGATCGTGCCGAACCTCATGAACCGACCGGACCAGGCACGCGCCATCGCGGCGCGCCAGGACGTGGGCGCGATCATGCAGGCGCTCAAGTTGTACCGGCTCGACAACGGCGAGTACCCCAGCGCCTCCCAGGGCATCCGCGCGCTGGTGGAGAAGCCGAGCTCGGGCAAGATCCCGGCCAACTGGCGCAACTACCTGGAGCGCCTTCCCAGCGATCCCTGGGGCAAGCCCTACCAGTACCTGAACCCCGGCACCAACGGCGAGATCGACGTGTTCTCGCTCGGTGCCGATGGCGAGCCGGGTGGAGAGAAAGCCAACGCCGACATCGGTTCCTGGCAACTCTAGGGCCCGGACATGGATGGCGTCCGGGAGCGGCCCGCGGGCCTGCGAAGGCAGGCTCGCGAAAGACAAGCGTGCGCCCGGCCGGCGCATGGGCAGCGCGGCATGGCCGTCGTTGCCGCGCTGCTCGTCGTCGCGGTGATCGCGGTGCTGGCGGGCGC
>NZ_JBZAYE010000141.1:0-14329 GCF_058244205.1 Variovorax sp. 20P10.2.4 | reverse complement strand
TGCCCGCGAGCTGGTGCGGCATCTACTCGCTCAAGCCCAGCTTCGGCCGCATCCCGCTGAGCACGCCCTACATGGGCCGCTGCGCGGGCCCGATGACGCGCACCGTGGAGGACTCGGCGCTGATGATGGCCTCGATGGCCCAGCCCGATGCGCGCGACTACTCCGAGCTGCCGCCCGGCGCGATCGACTGGGCCGCCTTCGCGGTCGAGCCCGATTTCATCAAGGGCAAGCGCGTGGGCCTGCTGATGGAGGCGGGCTGCGGCCTGCCGCTCGATCCGCAGATCGCCGAGGCGGTGCGCCGCGCCGCCAGACGCATCGAGGACGCCGGCGCGCACGTCGAGCCGATGCAGCCCTTCATGACGCCCAAGATGCTGCAGGGCATGGACCACTTCTGGCGCATGCGCTCGCTGAGCGACCTGCGCACGATGAGCGCCGAGCAGCGCGCGAAGATGCTGCCCTACATCCTGACCTGGGCCGAGAGCGCGGCCGAGTTCTCGGGCGAGCACATCTACGAGGCCTACAGCCAGTTCATCGCCACGCGCGCCGCGGCGGTGGCGGCCACGGTCGGCTTCGACTTCGTGATCTCGCCGGTGTCGCCCAACATGCCCGCGCCCGCGGAGCATGCCTCGCCCACCAACGACCCGCTGCGCTCGCTCGAGCACATCGGCTTCACCGTGCCCTACAACATGTCGGAACAGCCGGCGGCCTCGATCAACAGCGGCTACTCCGCCGAGGGCCTGCCGATCGGGCTGCAGATCATCGGCCGGCGCTTCGACGACCTCGGCGTGCTGCAGTTCAGCCGCGCCTTCGAGCAGATCCGCGAGCCGCAGAAGCCCTGGCCCGAACTCGGCTGAAGCGCTTGTCCGACACTGGGCGGCGCGCGAGCCTCTCGCGCACCGCCCCCGATTTTTCGCGGCGCCCCGCCGGCGCCGCCCGCAAGGAGACACCCCCATGAACCCCACCCACTTCATCGACGGCCGGCGCGTGCCCTCGGAAGGCAACGCCACCATCGACGTGATCGACCCCAGCGACGGCGAGCGCTTCGGCCAGCTCGCGCGCGGCACCGCGGGCGACATCGATGCCGCCGTGAAGGCCGCGCGCCGCGCGGTCGGCGAGAACTTCGACGGCCCCTGGGGCGCTCTGAGCGCGCTCGAGCGCGGCCGGCTGATGGCCAAGCTCGGCGCGGCCGTCATCGCCCACCACGAGGAACTGGCCCAGCTCGAGGCGCGCGACACCGGCAAGGCGCTGCGCGTGGCACGCAACGACGCCACCGCGCTCGCGCGCTACATGGAGTACTACGCCGGCGCCTGCGACAAGCTGCACGGCGACACCCTGCCCTACGAGCGCGGCTACACCGTGCTCACCGTGCGCGTACCGCACGGCGTGACCGGCCACATCATTCCCTGGAACTACCCGATGCAGATCGCGGGCCGCAGCGTGGGCGCCGCGCTGGCCGCGGGCAACGCCTGCGTGGTCAAGCCGGCCGAGGACGCGAGCCTCTCGCTGCTGCGCCTGGCCGAGCTGGCGGCCGAGGTCGGCTTTCCGGCCGGCACGCTCAACGTGGTCACGGGCTACGGCAAGGAAGCCGGCGCGGCGCTGTGCGCGCACCCGGGCATCGACCACATCTCCTTCACCGGCTCCACCGTCACCGGCCGCAGCGTGGGCCTGGCGGCCGCCGAGCGCCACTGCCCCGTGACCCTGGAGCTGGGCGGCAAGTCGCCGCAGATCGTGTTCGCCGACGCCGACCTCGACGCGGCCGAGCCGGTGCTGGTCAACGCCATCATCCAGAACGCCGGCCAGACCTGCTCGGCGGGCAGCCGGGTGCTGGTCGAGCAGTCGATCTACGAGGAGGTGGTGCAGCGGCTCGCGAAGCGCTTCTCGGCCGTGCGCGCCGGCCCGCCGGCCGACGACCTCGACATGGGCCCGCTGATCAACGAGAAGCAGTTCCGCCAGGTGCGCGACATGGTCGCCACCGCCGAGGCCCAGGGCCTGAAGGTGGCCGCGCGCGGCAGCGTGGCGCCCAATGCATCGGCCCAGGGCTTCTACCAGGAGGCCGTGCTGTTCCGCGACGTGCCCGGCGACAGCGACATCGCGCAGCGCGAGATCTTCGGCCCGGTGCTGGCGCTCACGCCCTTCGCCGACGAGGCCGAGGCCGTGCGCCTGGCCAACGGCACCGACTTCGGCCTGGTGGCCGGCATCTGGACGCGCGACGGCGCGCGCCAGCTGCGCATGGCGCACAAGATGCACTGCGGCCAGGTCTTCATCAACAATTACGGCGCGGCCGGCGGCGTGGAACTGCCCTTCGGCGGCGTGAAGTCCTCGGGCTTCGGCCGCGAGAAGGGCTTCGAGGCCCTGCTCGGCTTCACCACCCTCAAGACCATCGCGATCAAGCACGGATAAGCAAGGCGGAACCAAACCATGGCATTGAACGAACAAGAGAAGGCGGCCGCTCCCAAGCGCCGCGTGGGCCTCGTGGGCGTGGGCCTGATGGGCAGCGGCATCGCGCAGAACATCGTGGGCCACGGCCATGCGCTCACGGTGCTCGAGCACCCGGGCAACCAGCCGATCGACGCCCTGCTCGCGGCCGGCGCGACCTCCACGCCCGACGTGGCGAAGCTCGCGGCCGAGGTCGACGTGCTGATCCTCTGCGTGACCGGCACGCCGCAGGTCGAGGCCGTGATGCTCGGCGAGAAGGGCGCGCTGTCGGCCCTGCGCCCCGGCACCGTGGTGGTCGACTGCTCGACCGCCGTGCCCGAATCCACCTCGCGCGTGGCGCGCGCCGTCGAGACCAAGGGTGGCCATTTCCTCGACGCCCCGATGACCCGCACCGCGAAGGAAGCGGCCGAAGGCCGGCTCAACCTGCTGGTGGGCGGCGACGCCGAGGTGCTGGCCTCCTGCCTGCCGCTGCTGCGCGCCTTCGCCGAGAACGTCACGCACGTGGGCGGCATCGGCGCCGGCCATGCGATGAAGCTGCTGCACAACTTCGTCTCGCTGGGCACCGTGGCGCTGCTGTGCGAGGCCGCGGCCTGCGCCGAGCGCGCGGGCGTCAAGCCCGAGGTGTTCGTCGACGTGCTGGCCAAGGGCGGCGGCAACGGCGTCGCGCTCGAGCGCGTCAAGCCCAAGCTCCTGACCGGCAGCACCGATTCGCTCAAGTTCTCGATGGCCAACGCCAAGAAGGACCTGGGCTACTACAACGACATGGCCGAGCAGTCCGCGTCCGCGCACGGCATCGCCCAGGCGGTCGACGCGCTGCTCACGCGCGGCGTCGACACCTTCGGCGGCGACCGCATGGTGCTGGACCTGGTCGAGGCGCTCAAGCGCTGAGCACCCGCCCGGGAAACGCCCCCGCGCGGGCGTTTCCTGCGCAGATCCGCGCGACGCCCGCATGACCGCCGGGCCCCGCGCAAACCCATACCCGTTTTTCGAAGTCGCTGAAGCGACAAGGCAAGTTCGGGCAAACCTCAGTCGACGCGGCCACACCGCGCTTCCACAATCCTCGCTGGACCCCGGCGATACCGACCTTCAGAGCCGGTGCGCGGGTGAATGCCTTGACGGCAACTGCGAGGATCGACGTGGAACTGTTCTTTCAGCAACTGCTCAACGGCCTGACCGTGGGCGGTGTCTACAGCCTGGTGGCCCTGGGCCTCACGCTGGTCTACGGCATCCTGCACGTGCCGAACTTCGCGCACGGCGCCTTCTACATGGCCGGGGCCTTCGCGGGCTACTACCTGATGGCGCGGCTGGGCCTCAACTACTGGATCGCGATGGCGGGCGCGGCGGTGGTGGTCGCGGTGATCGCGATGCTGGCCGAGCGGCTGGTGTTCCATCCGCTGCGCAACGCGCCCGAGCTGCACGACATGATCGCCGCCATCGGCATCCTGCTGTTCATCGAGGCCGGCGCGCAGGCCATCTTCGGCGCCGACTTCCACCGCATGCCCACGCCCTACGGCCAGATCGTCGAGGTGTTCGGGCTCACGGCGCCGCTGCAGCGCCTCTTGATCATCGCGGGCGCCTTCGGGCTGATGGTGCTGCTGCACCTGTTCCTCAACCACACGGTGCTGGGCTCGACCATCATCGCGATGGCGCAGAACCGCGACGGCGCGGCGCTGGTGGGGATCGACGCCACGCGCGTCACGCTCCTGGTGTTCGCGATCTCGGGCGCGCTGGCGGCGGTGGCCGCGGTGCTCTATGCGCCGATCAACCTGGTCTACCCGAGCATGGGCAACCTGGTGATCACCAAGGCCTTCGTGATCATCATCCTCGGCGGCATGGGCAGCTTTCCGGGCGCCATCGTCGGGGGCCTGATCATCGGTATGGCCGAGAGCTTCGGCGGCTTCTACTTCTCGACCGACTACAAGGACATCATCGCCTTCGTGCTGCTGGTGGTGATCCTGTCGCTGCGCCCGCAGGGCCTGTTCACGCCGAAGGGAGCGCGCTGATGGGATCGCTGCTGCAAGGCAAGGCCGGCTGGGCCGTGCTCGCGCTGATCGCGCTGGCCTTTCCGCTGTTCGCGCCCAACAACTACCTGATCTCGGTGGCGACGCAGGCCTTCATCATGGCCATCGCCGCGCTGGGCCTGAACCTGATCACCGGCTACACGGGCCAGTTCAACCTCGCGCACGGCGCCTTCATGGCCGTGGGCGCCTACACGGTGGGCATCCTCACGGTCGACCACCAGGTGCCGTTCTGGATCGCGTTCGCGCTCGCGGGCGTGGTCACGGGCGTGCTGGGCTTCTTCATCGGCATCCTGTCGCTGCGGCTGAAGGGCCACTACTTCTCGATCTTCACGCTGTGCGTGAGCTACATCATGTTCCTCTTGATCGAGAAGTGGGAGAGCCTCACGCACGGTCCGGTGGGCATCATGGGCATCCCCTCTCCCACGGGCTTGGGGCCGCTGCAGTTCGGCACGCCGCTCTCGCAGTACTACCTGGTGCTGGCCTTCCTCGCGCTGGGCATCTGGGTCATGGCGCGCATCGTGCGCTCGCTCTTGGGCCGCAGCTTCATGGCGGTGCGCAACAGCGACGAGCTGGCCGAGGCGCTGGGGACCGACCTGATGCGCACCAAGACGCTGTCGTTCGTGCTGTCGGTGATCTACGCCGGCTTCGCGGGCGCGCTCTACGCGGGCCAGGTGCGCTTCCTCGGCCCCGACCTCGCGAGCGAGGCCGTGACCTTCGACCTCGTGATGTTCGTGCTGGTGGGCGGCATCGGCACCCTGCTCGGCCCGCTGGTCGGCACCTTCCTCGTCACCGGCCTCACGCAGAGCCTGCAGTTCCTGCAGGACTACCGCATGGTGGTGTTCGGCCCGGTGCTGATCGCGCTGATCATCTTCCTGCCCGACGGCATCGTCGGCACCTGGCTCAAGCGCCGCGCGCGCCGCGCGGATGCGCGGCGAGCCGCGGCCTCCGCCGCCACCGTGCAGGAGGTGCAGCGCCATGCTTGAGATCGAGGGCCTCACCAAGCAGTTCTTCGGCCTGACCGCGGTCGACAGCGTGAGCACGCGCTTCGAGCGCGGCCAGATCAGCGCCATCATCGGCCCCAACGGCGCCGGCAAGACCACCTTCTTCAACCTGGTGGCGGGCACGCACAAGCCGAGCGCGGGCCGCATCGCCTTCGAGGGCCGCGACGTCACCGGCATGCGCCCCGACCACGTGGCGCGGCTGGGCATCGCGCGCACTTTCCAGACCACGCACCTGTTCGACAACGCCACCGTGCTCGACAACCTGATCGTGGGCCACCGGCTGCGCACCCACTCGGGCCTGTGGGACGTGCTGATCGGCAGCCGCCGCCTGCGCGAGGAAGAGAAGCTGTGCCGCGACAAGGCGCAGGAGGCGCTGGACTTCGTGGGCCTCTCGCACATCGCCAACCGCATCGCGGCCGACATCACGCAGGAGGAGCGCAAGCGCGTGGCCTTCGCGCTCGCGCTGGCGACCGACCCGCAGCTGCTTTTGCTCGACGAACCCGCGGGCGGCGTGAACCCCGAGGAGACCGTGGGCCTGGCGGCGCTGATCCGCAAGCTGGTGGCGCACGGCAAGACCGTGTGCCTGATCGAGCACAAGATGGACATGATCATGCAGCTGGCCGACAAGATCGTCGTGCTCAACAACGGCGCCAAGATCGCCGAGGGAACGCCCGCCGAGATCCGCCGCGATCCGCAGGTGATCGAGGCCTACCTGGGGACCGACCATGCTGCGGTTTGAGGGCGTCGACCTCCACTACGGCAGCTTTCGCGCGCTCAGCGGCGTGAGCCTGCATGCCGACCCGGGCGAGCTGGTGGTGCTGCTGGGCGCCAACGGCGCGGGCAAGACCTCGATCTTCATGGCCGCCAGCGGCATCCGCCGCCCGAGCGCGGGCCGCATCCGCCTGGGCGACGGCGACATCACGGGCCAGCGCCCGGCGCAGATCGTGGCCTCGGGCCTGGTGCACTGCCCCGAGGGCCGCAAGCTGTTCCCGATGATGACGGTGCGCAAGAACCTCACGCTGGGCGCCTACGTGCACCGCGGCGACAAGGCCGGCATCCAGCGCTCGCTCGACGAGGTGTTCTCGCTGTTCCCGATCCTCGCGGCCAAGCAGAACGATCCCGCGGGCTCGCTCTCGGGCGGCCAGCAGCAGATGGTGGCGATCGGCCGCGCGATGCTCGGGCGGCCCAGGGTGCTGCTGCTCGACGAGCCCTCGCTGGGCCTGGCGCCGCTGATCGTGAAGCAGGTGTTCGAGGTGATCCAGCGCATCAACCAGCAGGGCACCACGGTGCTGCTGGCCGAGCAGAACGCCTACTCGGCGCTGGCCATCGCGCACCGCGCCTACGTCATCGAGCGCGGCCGCATCGCGCTCGAGGGCGACCGCGAGTCGCTGCTGCACAACGAGGCGGTGCGCGCCGCCTACATCGGCGCCTGAGCCGCGCGCCGGCCCCACGCTTTTTTCCTCGCCCCCCAACTACAGGAGACAACGCCATGACATCCACCACGCCCCTTCGCACCCGCCGCCGCCTTGCCGCGCTGCCCGTGGCCGCCGCGCTGGCCGCCGCCTTCGGTGCCGGCACCGCCTTCGCGCAGGACACGGTGAAGATCGGCTTCACCGGCCCGCTGAGCGGCGGCGCCGCGCTCTACGGCAAGAACGTGGTCAACGGCATGGAGATGGCGATCAAGGAAGTGAATGCCGCGGGCCTCGAGGTCGGCGGCAAGAAGTACAAGTTCGAGCTGGTCGCGCTCGACGACAAGTACTCGCCGGCCGATGCCGCCATCAACGCGCGCCGGCTGGTGCAGCAGCACCAGTCGCCGGCGGTGTTCGTGCCGCACTCGGGCGGCATCTACGCGATGCAGGCCTTCAACGAGCAGGAGAAGTTCATCGTGATGGCGTACTCGAGCACGCCGAAGATCACCGAGACCGGCAACAAGCTGACCATCCGCATCCCGCCGACCTTCAACTCCTACATCGAGCCCTTCACGCGCTACGAGATGAACAAGTTCGGCAAGCGCGTCGGCATGCTGCCGGGCGACCACGAGTACGCGAAGAACTGGAGCCAGCTGTTCGGCCCGGCCTGGGAGAAGGCTGGCGGCACCATCGCCTCGAACAACCCCATGTCGTACAACCGCTCGGCCGACTTCTACAGCGGCGTGAGCCGCGTGCTGGCCGAGAAGCCCGATGTGCTGTTCGTCGGCGGTCCCTCGGAGCCCACCGCGCTGGTGGCCAAGCAGGCGCGCGAGCTCGGCTTCAAGGGCGGCTTCCTGGTGATGGACCAGGCCAAGTTCGACGAGATGGCCAAGGTCACGGGCGGCCTCGGCGCGCTCGAGGGCTCGATCGGCGTGCTGCCGGTGTCCTACGACGAGCGCGTGGGCCCGAAGAGCTTCGCCGAGGCCTACCGCAAGGCCTACGGCGCCGACAAGGACGCGACCACCGAGTCTTCCTACAACTACACGCTGGTGCACGCGCTCGCCGCCGCGATGAAGCTCGCGGGCACCACCAGCGACGCGACGGCGATCCGCGCCAAGCTCGGCGATGCGCTCAAGGCGCTGCCCGAGAAGATCAATGCCGGCAGCTTCAAGGGCGTGGACAGCGTGGGCGGCACCATCGTCGACCCGCTGGTGGCCACGGTGGAAGGCGGCAAGATCAAGCCGGTGAACCTCAGCGACCTGATGAAGTGACGGGCGCGACGCTGCGCGCCAGCAGGTGGTCCACCAGCCGGCGCTGCGGAAAGCCCAGCGTCTCCTGCCGCGTGCAGATGTACATGCGGCGCGAGGCCCAGGCGTCGGTGAGATTCAGGAAGCGCAGCCCCATCTCCTTGCGGTAGGTGGCGGCCGCGCCCTCGGGCAGGATGCCCACGCCCATGCCGGCCTCGATCATCCGGCACACGGCCTCGAAGCTCTTGACCTGCACGCGCAGCCGCAGCACCTTGCGCGCCAGCGCGGCCGCGTCCTCGATGGTGCGCGCGATCGCGGAGTCGCTCTCGAGGCCGACGAAGTCGAAGTCGAGCAGTTGCTCGAACGAGACCTCGCGACCGCGGTGCGGATGCCGCCGGTGCACCACGGCCACCAGCCGGTCCATGCGGTAGGGGATGAAGTTGAGGCTGGCGTCCGAGGTCTCGCCGGTGATCACGCCAACGTCGGCCTGGCGCTCGCGGATGGCCTGCACGATCCACACGCTGCGGTGCTCCTCCACGTCGACGCGGATCTCGGGATAGGCGCGCCGGAAGCTCGCCACGTCGTCGGGCAGGAACTGCCCCATGGCCGAGGCATTGGCCTGCAGCCGCACGCGGCCGGTGGCGCCCTGCGCGTAGTCGGAGAGGTCGGCGCGCATGCGGTCGACGTCGCGCAGGATCAGCCGCGCATGCACCGCGAGCGACTCGCCGGCGCCGGTCACGGTCACGCCGCGCGAGCTGCGCTGGAACAGGGTCACGCCGAACTGGCTCTCGAGCATCGCGATGCGCCGGCTCGCGGCCGACAGCACCATGTGGCTCTCGGCGGCGGCCTTCGAGAGGCTGCCGCATTCGACGGCGCGCAGGAACAGCGCAAGGGAATCCAGGTCGGGTCTCATGGGGGCGGGGGTCGGTCGGCCACTATCATTGCACGCCGCCGCGCGCCCACTGCCGCGGCCGGCCCCTTCGACCGACAATCCTCCCCATGACCGACGCCACCGAACGCCCGCCCCTGCCCGACCGCCTCTCGACCGACGCTCGCAGCCCCTTCCACCTGCCCACGGCCTTCGAGCACGAGATCGGCATCCGCTTCAACGGCAAGGAACGCCTCGACGTCGAGGAGTACTGCATCAGCGAAGGCTGGATCAAGGTGCCGGCCGGCAAGACGGTGGACCGCAAGGGCCATCCGCTGCTGCTCAAGCTCAAGGGCGCGGTCGAGGTCTACTACCGCTGAGGCGGCGGCCCCTCAGCGCCCCCAGCGCAGCACCAGCGGATCGAGCCGCCGCGCGGTCTCGATCAATCCCGCGCGCGTGTCGGGATGCAGCGCCGGCAGCGGATGCCGCGGCGCCTCGCAGGCGATGACGCCACCCTCCTTCATCAGCGCCTTGCAGGCCAGCAGGCCGGCCTGGCGGTTCTCGTAGTTGATCAGCGGCAGCCACTGCTGGTAGCGCGCGAAGGCCTCCTCGCGCCGGCCCTCGCGGTGCGCCACCAGGATCGGGCGCAGGCCGTCGGGATAGCCGCCGCCGGTCATCGAGCCGGTGGCGCCGGCATCGAGGTCGGGCATCAGCGTGATCGCCTCCTCGCCGTCCCACGGGCCCTCGACGGCGTCGCCGCCCAGGCGGATCAGCTCGCGCAGCTTGGCGGCCGCGCCCGCGGTCTCGATCTTGAAATAGGCCAGGTGCTCGATCTCGCGCGCCATGCGCGCGAGGAACGGTGCCGACAGCACGGTGCCGCTGGCCGGCGCGTCCTGCACCATGATCGGAATGCCCACGGCGTCCGACAGTCGCGCGTAGAACGCGAAGATCTGTTCCTCGGGCACGCGGAAGGTGGCGCCGTGATACGGCGGCATCACCATCAGCATCGAGGCGCCCATGTCCTGCGCGCGGCGGCTGCGTTCGGCGCACACCCGGGTGCTGTAGTGGGTGGTGGTCACGATCACCGGCACGCGGCCCTTCACGTGCTCGAGCACGGTGCGCGTGAGCAGTTCGCGCTCATCGTCCGACAGCACGAACTGCTCGGAGAAGTTGGCCAGGATGCACAGGCCGTCGGAGCCGGCGTCGATCATGAAGTCGACGCAGCGCTTCTGGCTCTCGAGGTCGAGCGCGCCCTGCTCGTCGAAGGTGGTGGGCACCACCGGGAAGATGCCGCGGTATCGGGGGGTCATGGAATGGCTCGGGCTTTCAATGGGAATGACGCGGCACGGCCGCGCCGCGGCAGCCGACCAGGAAATCGAAGTCGCAGCCCTCGTCGGCCTGCAGCACGTGGTTCACGTAGAGCTTCTGGTAGCCGCCGCCGCGCGTGCTCATGGGCTGCGCGTCGGAAGGCCCGAGCGCGGCCAGCCGCGCGGCCAGTTCCTCGTCGCCGATGTCCAGGTGCAGCCGGCCGGCATCGCAGTCGAGCTCGATCCAGTCGCCGTCGCGCACCGCCGCCAGCGGTCCGCCGTCGGCCGCCTCGGGCGCGACGTGCAGCACCACGGTGCCGTAGGCGGTGCCGCTCATGCGTGCGTCGGAGATGCGCACCATGTCCTTGATGCCCTGGCGCAGCAGCTTGGGCGGCAGGCCCATGTTGCCGACCTCGGCCATGCCGGGATAGCCCTTGGGGCCGCAGTTCTTCAGCACGAGGATGGAGCTGGCGTCGACCTCGAGCGATTCGTCGACGATGCGCTCCTTGTAGTGCTCGAGGTTCTCGAACACCACCGCGCGGCCGCGGTGCTTGAGCAGCTCCGGCGTGGCCGCCGAGGGCTTGAGCACGGCGCCGCGCGGCGAGAGGTTGCCGCGCAGGATGCGGATGCCGCCGTCGGCGATCAGCGGCTTGTCGAGCGGGCGGATCACTTCGTCGTCGAGGCTGGGCGCGTCGCGCACGTTGTCCCACAGCGAGCGGCCGTTGACGGTGAGCGCGCCCGGGTGCGGCAGCAGGCCGTTCTCGCCGAGCCGGCGCAGCACCGCGGGCAGGCCGCCCGCGTAATAGAACTCCTCCATCAGGAAGCGGCCCGAGGGCATCAGGTCGACGATGGTCGGCGTGTGGCTGCCGATGCGGGTCCAGTCCTCGAGCTCGAGTTCGACGCCGATGCGCCCCGCGATCGCTTTCAGGTGGATCACGGCATTGGTCGATCCGCCGATGGCCGCATTGACGCGGATGGCGTTCTCGAAGGCCTCGCGCGTGAGCACCTTCGAGAGCGTCAGGCCCTCCTTCGCCATCTCGACCGCGCGCATGCCCGACATCTGCGCCAGCACGTAGCGCCGCGCGTCGACCGCGGGAATGGCCGCGTTGTGCGGCAGCGAGGTGCCGAGCGCTTCTGCCATGCAGGCCATGGTGGAGGCCGTGCCCATGGTGTTGCAGGTGCCGGCCGAGCGCGACATGCCGCCTTCGGCCGAGAGGAACTGGTGCAGGTCGATCTCGCCGGCCTTGAGCGATTCGTGCAGCTGCCACACGGCCGTGCCCGAGCCGATGTTGCGGCCATCGAGCTTGCCGTTGAGCATCGGCCCGCCCGTGACCACGATGGCCGGGATGTCGCAGCTCGCGGCGCCCATCAGCAGCGCGGGCGTGGTCTTGTCGCAGCCGGTCAGCAGCACCACGGCGTCGACCGGGTTGCCGCGGATGGCCTCCTCGACGTCCATGCTCGCGAGGTTGCGCGTGAGCATGGCGGTCGGCCGCAGGTTCGATTCGCCGTTGGAGAACACCGGGAACTCGACCGGGAAGCCGCCGGCCTCCGAGATGCCGCGCTTGACGTGCTCGGCGATCTTGCGGAAGTGGGCGTTGCAGGGCGTGAGCTCCGACCAGGTGTTGCAGATGCCGACGATCGGCCGGCCGTCGAACTCGTGGTCGGGGATGCCCTGGTTCTTCATCCAGCTGCGGTACATGAAGCCGTTCTTGTCGGCCGTGCCGAACCATTCGGCGGAGCGCAATTTCTTGGGGGTCATGGAGAGGTCGATCAGCGGCGCGGGGCGCGCGAGGTGAAGAAGCGTTGCAGCAGGCAGAACACGAACAGCAGCGCGCCGACGACGATGCGCGTCCACCACGAGCTCAGCGTGCCGTCGAAGGAGATCAGGGTCTGGATGATCCCGAGCATCAGCACGCCGAAAAGCGTGCCGGCGACATAGCCCACGCCGCCGGTGAGCAGGGTGCCGCCGATGACCACCGCAGCGATGGCGTCGAGCTCGAGGCCCACGGCATGCAGGCCGTAGCCCGAGAGCATGTAGAAGGTGAAGATGACGCCGGCCAGCGCCGAGCAGAAGCCCGAGAGGGTGTAGACGCCGATCAGCGTGCGGCGCACCGGCAAGCCCATCAGCATGGCCGAATGCTCGCTGCCGCCGATGGCATAGACGGCGCGGCCGAAGGGCGTGCAGTGGGCGATGAAGACCGCGGCCAGCAGCACGCCGATGGCGATCGCCGCGCTCAGCGAGATCGAGGCCTCGCCCCAGATCGGAATGCGGATCTGCGAGACCTCGGTGTAGAACTCGTTGGTGATGCTGATCGAGTCGATGCTGATCAGGTAGCACAGGCCGCGCGCGAGGAACATGCCGGCCAGCGTGACGATGAAGGGCTGCAGCCGGTAGCGTTCGATCAGGAGGCCCATGAAGGCGCCGAAGGCGGTGCCCATGGCGAGCACGAGCGGGATCACGACCGCCGGGCTCCAGCCGTGCTTCTCGACCAGCGCGGCCGATACCATGGTGGTGAGCGCGATCACCGAGCCCACCGAAAGATCGATGCCGCCCGAGAGGATCACGAAGGTCATGCCGACGGCGACGACGATCAGGAAGGCGTTGTCGATCAGCAGGTTGAGGAAGACCTGGGCCGAGAAGAAGCCGTCGTAGAACACCGAGCCCAGCGTGGCGACGAGCACGAACAGCGAGATGGTCGCGGCCAGCGGCAGGTACTTGGGATTGAGCCTCCTGCTCCCTCTGCCGCTTGCGGGAGAGGGCCGGGGTGAGGGTGCGGTTTCGATCACCGCGCTCATGCCTTGGCTCCGTCATGCGCCGGCCGCTGCACCAGCGTCCGTATCTCCGCCCTGAACTCGGGCGACTGCAGCAGCATCACCGCGAACACCACGCCGGCCTTCACCACGAGGTTGATTTCGGGCGGCACGCCGAGCGAGTAGATCGCATAGGTCAAAGTCTGGATGATCAGCGCGCCGATCACGCTGCCCACGAGGCTGAAGCGCCCGCCGGTCAGCGCGGTGCCGCCGAGGGTCACGGCGAGGATCGCGTCGAGCTCGATCAGCTGGCCGGCGTTGTTGCCGTCCGCGCTCTTGACGTTGGAGCTGATCAAGAGGCCCGCCACGCCCGCGCAGGCACCGCAGAAGGCATAGGCCCCGACGATCAGCCGCCGCGCCTGCACGCCCGCCACGCGCGCCGCCGTCGGATTGATGCCTACGGCCTGGATGAACAGGCCCAGCGCGGTGCGCGTGATGGCGAGATACAGCAGCACGAACACGGTGGCCACGATGAACAGCGAGAACGGCAGACCCAGCAGATAGCCGCTGCCGAGGAAGAAGAAGGGCTTGTAGTAGATGGTGATGATCTGGCCGTCGGCGATGAGCTGCGCGATGCCGCGCCCGGCCACCATGAGGATCAGCGTGGCGATGATCGGCTGCATGCCGACCTTGGCGACCAGCAGGCCGTTCCACAGGCCGCACAGCAGCGCGATGCCGATGGCGGCCAGGATGGCCAGGCTCATGGGAAAACGGCTCACGTCGCTGGCCACCGAGCCGCCGATCATCCAGGCCGCGAGCGCCGCGGCAATGGCCACGACGGCGCCGACCGAGATGTCGATGCCGCGGGTGGCGATGACCAGGGTCATGCCCAGCGACACCAGCACCAGGGGGGCGGCGCGGTTGAGGATGTCGATGAGGCTGCCGTAGAGATGGCCCTCTCGCCATTCGAGGTGGAGGAAGCTGGGGTTGAAGGCTGTGTTGACGGCCAGCAGGAGGAACAGGGTCACCAGGGGCCAGGTGAGGCGGTGGTGCATTGCTTTGTGCAGGCTTGTGCTCTTGTTCATTGGTGGTGTTCCTGCTTGAGGGCGGGGGCGCGTGCACAGGACAGCGGGTACTTCCCTCCGCGAATGTCCCCCGGCCTTCGGCCTCCTCCTTGATTTCGCTGCGGGAAGCACCCACTGCCCTGTGCACGGAGGCGCTCGGGTTGTGCCGGCCGATCAAGCGCTGCGCGTCTGGCGCGCGCCGATGGGGTACTCCCCGCAGCGAAA
>NZ_JBZAYE010000140.1:0-14340 GCF_058244205.1 Variovorax sp. 20P10.2.4 | reverse complement strand
CACGAAGGCCTGCGACGCGGCCGCCAGCCGCTGGTGGAGCAGCAGCGCGCGAAAACCCGGCACGCCGACGGCGGCCAGGATGGCGACGATGGCGATCACGGTGAGCAGCTCGATCAGCGTGAGCCCGCGCGAGCGTCGCGCGCGCTTCATTGCCAGCACCGCGCACGCTGCGCGCCATCGCAGCCGCGGCCGCCCGTGCTGTCCAGCCACAGGTTGCCGACCGGCGGATCCGAGAAGCCGGGCTTGAGCCGCGCCGAGAGCCGCAGGCAGTCGTCGAGGCTGCGCTGCCCGTCGCAGTGCTCGCTGCGCACGAGGTACTTGCCGCCCTGCCCGCTCTCGGCGGAATCGCCTTCGTAGCGCCGGTAGCGGCCATCGACGGTGAAGTGGCGCTCCTGCTGCTGCATCTGCGCGAGCAGCGCCGACCGCGCCTCGGCGCGCCAGCCCCGGTGCACCGCATCGATGTAGGAGGGAAAGGCGATGGCCGCGAGGATGGCGACGATCGCGAGTGCGATCAGCACCTCGATCAGGCTCCAGCCGAAGGCCGCGCCCGCGCGATGGCCGTGGCGGGAAATCATGGCCGTGTCCTTTGCGGGTCCGGCAGCTGGCGCCAGTTGAGACGGCCGGCCCGGCGCGACACCATGGCACCGTCGGTCGGCTGCGCGACCGACACCGCCGTGCCCTTGCGGGTGCCGGGGCTGAGGGCCGAGAGCCGCCGCGTCTCGATGCGCCGACCGGCCGGATCGGCAGCACCGTAGGACGCGTCGCCCTGCTGGACCACGAAGGGTGCACCGAGCAGCCCCGCCTCCGAGGGCACGCAGGTGCCACCCTTGGACAGGCCGGTCATCGCGTCGACGGCACAACTGCGGCCACTGCCTTCGCCGCAGGCCGCCTGCGGCGGGATCAGCGTGTTGAAGAACAGGCGACCGTCGGCCAGCACGGACCGCTCGACCTGGCGCTCGCCCTGGTCGCGCGACGCCGGCAGGTCGAGGTACCAGCCGCGCCGCCGTGTCGTCGCGCGGTCGAAGGCGCCGTAAACGAAGGCCTGGCCCTCGATGGCCGTCAGCCCGCCCTCGATGGGTCGTGCCTGCCGCGGCGCCAATTGGGTCCGCGCCTCGCCCGCACGGATTGGCGTGCCCGTGTCCTGCACCGCATACACGGTCTGGACGCCGCGGCGCGAGGCGCCGAGGTCCGCCGGCTCGATGAACTGGCCGGTGCCGAACAGCACGATGCCGCCGCCGCCGGGCCCGAGCCCTACTTCCGGCGGCACCGTGATCGGCTGGCGCCGGCTGCCCGTGCCGCCGTCCATCGCGACCATCAGCGGCGCACCGCCGAAGCCCAGCGCGTTGGCCTCGCTCCACGGCGCATCGCGCTCGAAGTCGAACTTCCACAGATTGCCCTGCGTATCGCCGGCATAGAGCCAGCGGACTGTTCCGTCGTCGGCCGCATGGTCGCCGGGTGCGCTCGCGAGCGCATTGACGAGGCTGGCATCGGCGGGCCGGGGCAGCAGGATCTTGTGATAGTCGAGGCCGCGCCGCCAGGGCGTGCTGGCTGGCTTGTCGAGCGACAGCAGGAACAGCGCGGCGCGTTTCTCGGGGTTGCGGTTGTTGAAGCCCGAGGGCACGACCGCGAACCAGGCGTGGGTGGCCGGGCGGCCCGCCGTCGCGGCCCTGGTGCGGAACTTCAGGATGCGCGGCGGCTGCATCAGGTGGCCCATGTCGGGGTCGTCGGCGCTGCCGAACTCCCACAGCACCTTGTCGGCCGAGAAGGCCCGCGGATCGCTGACGTCGAGCGCGAAGACACCGGCGGCGCCCGCCCCCAGGCCCGAGACCAGCACGCTCTTCCACCGGCCGTTCGCCATGCGCGCCTCGGCCACGGCGGTCGTGCCGTCGACATAGGCGCGATGCGCGCCACCGGCTTGCGCGAGCTGGCCCAGCGCGGGAAACAGCAGTCGCGGGACATAGCCGAAAAGCTCCTCGCCCGTGCGCGCCGAGAAGGCATGCAGCATGCCGTCGTTAGCGCCCAGATAGACCGCGGGCTCGCGCTGACGATGCGTGGAGAGGAATGCCGGGTAACCGCTCTCATCCAGCACAGGGTCGGGCGCGCCAACGAACACCGGGGCCGCATGCGCGACATCGCCCATCACCGAGTCGCGCACGCGGAAACGGCCACCCGCGAACGAGGCTTCGTTTCGGCGCTCGCCGCGCAGGTAGTTCAGGCGGTCGCGGGCCAGGGTGTCGGTGGCCCCGGCAGGCATCGGGGATGCGGGTTCGGTCGCCGCGCGCAGCGAGCGCCGCAAGGGCTCGTCGAGCGCCTCCCATTCGAAGGGAATGCCGACGCCTGCCGTCGACAGCGTGAAGATCTTTCGCGGCGCCGATGCACCGGATTTCTCCATGCGCGCATCGAGCAAGGCGCCCGCATCCCACGACGGCGTGTCGGCCACGCGCAAGGCGCCCGTGTCCGGATCGGTGAACAGGCGAAACGACAGCAAGGTGCCAGCCCAGCGCCGGCTGTCGGAGCGCGAGCGATAGAGGCTCGCGCCGGCCGCGCCCACCGTGTCCGAGGAGATCGCAGCCGTGGCATTCGCGCCCAGCGGCGGCGCGGTGGCACGGCGCAGCACGCGGCGCAACGCATCCGCCGTCGATCGCGCATCGCTGGCGAGGAAGTAGTTGGCCGGCATCGGCTGCCCGTCGTGGTCGAGCCCTTCCGCCCATTCGGCGTTGCTGAACCATGACGACTTGCCCACTGAATCCGGGGCGCCGAAAAGCGCGGAGCTTCGGAACGGATCGCCATCGCCGTTGCGGTCGACGAATCCGCCGTACTTCGCGGCCAGGTAGAGCGCGCTGCCGCGCTGGCGCGTGCCCACCACAGCGCTGCGGTCGGCATCCAGGTCGATCGCGAAGGTCTGCACGCGCGCATCGGGATGGTCGCCACGGATCCGCTGCGTGTGCGCCCAGTAGGCGAGCCCCGCCATGCCGAAGGAGCCCTGGGCCGAGCCCGCCTTCCGATTCTCGAAAGCACCGACGAGCCGGGCCCAGTACGCGGTGTCGGGCGAGAAGGCCGCACTGCCCGAGCCCGGCGCCGAACCATCGTGCCCGGTGTCGAGGTCGCCGATGTTCAGGATGTGATGTCGCTGGCAGTTCCCGAGCACCGGGTCCGCGGGCGTCGGCAGCTTCGCCTGCAGGTAGCGCAGCGATTCGTGGAACAGCTCGCCCGCGGGATCGAAGCGCGCGTACTCGCCCGAGCGTCCGAAGCGGTTCACTGCCGCGATGACGCCCTGCGCGGTGCCCGCGGGGTCGTCGCGGAACACGCCGGTGCGCGCATCCCATTCGGCCCGCGGGTTAGCGACCCGGTCGAAGCCGGCATCGGTTTTTTCGGGGCCGATGGACTTCATCGCTTCGCGCAGCACCCCGCCCTGGCGCTTGGGATCGCTGCCAGGCAGGTAGCCGAACACCGCGAAACGCGCGTCGCCCGCATGGACCTGCAAGGCGCCTACCGGTTTGTGATGCCCGCTGGGATACGCGGCGCAAAGATCGCGGCGCACGACGGCCTCGTCGGCGGCGCAGACCTCGACGCGCGCGAAGTAGAGATCGGCCCCGGCCGCCGAGACGCAGCTACGGTCCGCATCGGCGCGCATGTCCGCATCGACGACCAGCCGTTCCCCGCAGTTCCGAATACGCAGCGCTTCGTCCGCGCGAAGCCCAGCACGCGGGGTCAACCGCTCGAGATGTCCGCGCACGGTCTTGACGGGAAGCTCGACACCAGCCCCGATCGGCCAGGTCGCCCGCTGCAGCACGGTCCGCTCCGGCGTGTCCACCACGCGGTCGCCACCGGTCAGCGCCATGCGCAGCTGGTCGAGCGGCGATGCCGTGGCCCAGTTCAGCAGATTGCCGCTCCACTGCCCGCGGCAGGCGATCTCGCCACCGGCGAGCGTGGTGGCCGTCGCGGTGCGGCGGAAGTAGCTCTCGATGCGCAAATAGTCGTAGCAGCCCTTCGCATCCCAATAGCCTTCGTAGACCTTGGCGGGCTCGAAGCCGCCGAGGTACGCCGGTCCCGCGTTCGAGGCCTTGATCGCCAGGTCGATCACGATGTTGGGATCGGGCTGACCGGCCAGTGCGTGGACCGGCACGCTGGTCAGCAGCGCATCGGGCGGCGTCGTGGATGAGGTGCCGGCCCATGCCGGCGCGCTCCACGTCGCGCAGAAAACCAGGGCGATGCACACGATGAATGCGCGAAGCAAGGGCATGGCAGTCCGATCAGGTGGAAGGAGAGGAAGCGTCGGCACAGCCGGCACTCGCCGACGGCTTGGCCAGCGTGGTCTGCAGCAGCACCCGCGTCTCCTCGCGCGGCCCGTAGCCGATGGCGGTGACGCGGAAGACATGCGTCGCGACGGCCGCGCTCGCGCTGTGCAGCACGCCCTGCGGGCCGCTGCCCCGGCTGCGCAGGGCCTCGACGACATAGCGCGGCGCGCGCACGGACAGGCCACCGGCACCGGTGGCATAGACCTGCCCGGTGAAGCGGCCATAGGCCACCGACCGGTTCGCATCGGGTGCGAAATCGACCTGCGTCCACGCCGGCGGGTCGCCCACCGGCGCGGCCGCGCAGAGTCCCAGCCGTGTGCCGGTCCCGGCGCAATCGACGACGAAGGCCGAGACATCGCGGCCGTCGAACAGGCACAGCCGCTGCGCCGCATGGTCGTTGGGCCCGAGCACGTCGCGCTCGGCATCGAGCAGTGCGGCTTCGGCCGCCTGGAAAGCCACCTCGGTGTCGCGGTCGTTGCGCGCGATGCGCTCGCCGACCAGTGCGTTCTGCGCCGCCGCGAGGCCGAGCACCGACACCACGAGCAGCAGCATCAGCACGACGATCAGCGAGAAGCCATGCGAGGCGCGCACCGGACGGTTCATGGCAAGACCTCGCGTTGGCTGTTGCGCAGCGCCACCGTGAAGCTCACGACACGCCGCAGCCGCCCGTCGGCCGCGGGCCGGAAGCGCGCCGCCGGGAACTCGGGGCCGAGCGGATAGAGCTGCGCCTCCTCGGGCCGGGGCCAGTGGCCCGGCCGTGCGCTGCGCGCCACCATCCCGATGCGCAACGCCACCACCTGGCGCCAGGCCGAGTTGCCCAGCGACGACGCGGCCGCCACCGCATCGAGCTGCGCGGCATCGAGCCACTGCTCGGGCGTGCCGTCGCCATCGAGGTCGCGCCCGAACAGCACGCGGAACACCTCGATGCCGCGCGCCAGCGGCTCGGACCGGAAGCTGCCGCGCCGGTCGCCGCGGTATTTGCAATAGAGCTCGGGCTCCCCGTCGGCCGCCTCGGCGACGTGGAAGATGCTCCAGGCCCGATCGGCCGGCGTGGCGGTGCCGGCGCTCGGCGCGGCCTGCGCGAAACCCATGCAGTCGACCATGGTGCCGTCGGCCTCCGTGGCGCTGCCGTCGTCGTCGGTGCGCGAGCTGCCGCCAAAGCGCACCAGCAGCGAATCGCTGTCGTTCACGCCGCGTGCGTTGTGCCCTCCATAGCTTTCGCCGCTGGCGCCGACGCGGGTGTTGCGAGCACCGACGATGTCGAGGTCGAGGGGGTCGTTCCCGGCGGCCGTGACCGTATCGCCGGCCGCGCGATCGGCATAGCCGGCCTGCCGCACCGTGCGCCGCACGACGAAGGCGGCGAAGCGCAGCGACTCCTCCACCGTGCGGGCTTCGGACTCGGCGACGAACAATTGCCGGCTGCCGCCGAAAGCCAGCATGGCGGCGAGCACCACCACCAGGCCGAGCGCCAGCGCGACCATCAGCTCGACCAGCGACACGCCACGCAGCCGCGCGCGCCCTGCGGGTTCGACACGCTCAGCCACCGCGCGGCCCCTCGCTGGCCTGCGCGGGCATCAGCGGCATCGCGAGCCGCGGCGCTGCCGATGCCCCCGCGCGGCGCTGCGCCTCGCTCGCGTTGCGCGGCAACCAGCCGAGCTTGACGACCAGCAACGGTCCGTCGGCCTCGCAGTCCCAGGCATGGGCGCCCGCTGCGTCGTTCCATGGATTGCCGTCGAAGCAGACCGTGATGCGCGCGCCCGGCAGGGCCTTCGCGGCGCGACGCTTCCACGTCTGCATGTCCCAGCGCGCGAGGTCCTCGGGTTTGCAGGCGGCGCCGGCCGCCGCGCAATCGGTGCCGCCCGCCTCGCCCGCGGCAGACCCTGCCGTCCATTGCGCCACGAGGTAGCCATTGGCCGCATCGCGCCGCCCCGCCACGGCCCGGTTGAGCCGCGTCTTCTCCGACAGCTCGCGCACCAGGTTCAGCGCCGCGCCGAAGTTCGCGGCCTCACCGCTCGCGCGCACCGCATGCAGCAACATGGCCGCCGCGCCGAGCAGCCCCAGGCTCAGCAGCGCGATGGACACCAGCACCTCCACGAGCGAAAAGCCCGCGGCGGCATGCGCCGTTCGATTCGACCTTGCCATGTTTCCTCCTCCCCGTTCTCTTCTGGTGTCGCGTGTCTCGCGATCGAACGGCAAGCGTACGAGCGCACCGGGCGCGAGCGCCGCGCCGTCCATCCGCATTCGCGCGCCGCTCGTATGATCCCGACGCACCCGTGTCAACTTTTCCTCGCGAAGCCTCCATGCCCTCCCCCGAACACGACGCGCAGCACATGGCGAGCGCCCTGCGCCTGGCCGCGTCGGCGCTGCTGATCACCGACCCGAACCCGCGCGTGGGCTGCGTGATCGCCGATGCGCAGGGCCGCGTGCTGGGCCAGGGCCACACGCAGAAGGCCGGCGGCCCGCATGCCGAGGTGATGGCGCTGCGCGATGCGGCCGCACAGGGGCATTCGGTCGCGGGCGCCACCGCCTACGTCACGCTCGAACCCTGCGCCCACCATGGCCGCACCGGCCCGTGCTGCGACGCGCTGATCGCGGCCGGCATCGGCCGCGTGGTCGCCTCGCTCGCCGATCCCAATCCGCTGGTCGCGGGCCAGGGCTTCGAGCGGCTGCGCGCGGCGGGCGTGGCGGTCGAGGTGGGCCCAGGCGCCGAGGAAGCGCGCGAGCTCAATCTCGGCTTCCTCTCGCGCATGGTCCGCAAGACCCCCTGGGTGCGCATGAAGGTCGCGGCCTCGCTCGACGGCCGCACCGGCCTCGCCAACGGCGTGAGCCAATGGATCACGGCCGAGGCCGCGCGCGCCGACGGCCACGCCTGGCGCGCCCGGGCCAGCGCGGTGCTGACAGGCGTCGGCACGGTGCTCGAGGACAACCCGCGGCTCGACGTGCGGCTGGTCGAGACGCCGCGCCAACCGCACCTGGTGATCGTCGACAGCCACCTGCAGACACCGCCCGACGCTCATCTTTTCATAGCAGGCCGCGCGGTCTGGATCTACGCGGCGGTGCGCGACGAAGCCCGCGCCGCGGCGCTCGAGGCCCGCGGCGCCACGGTCAGCCGCCTGCCGAATGCCCACGGGAAGGTCGACCTGCCCGCGCTGCTGCGCGACCTCGCGGCGCGCGGCGTCAACGAGCTGCACGTGGAATCGGGCCACAAGCTCAACGGCTCGCTGCTGCGCGAAGGCTGCGTCGACGAGCTGCTGGTCTATCTCGCGCCCAAGCTGATCGGCAGCGGCCTGGACATCGCGAGCCAGATCCACGCCGACGGACCGCTGGTCTCGCTGGCCGGGGCGTTGCCACTGGAATTCCGCTCGGCAGACCGGATCGGGCCCGACCTGCGGATCGTGGCACGCGTGGCCGGCCGGGACGCTTTCTGACGCCGCCCGCGGCGCGCCGGCTGCCGTCCAGAGCCGCCCGGCAAGACGCCCGCGCGACCGCGCCGGCGGTCCCGAAGTGCCAGGAAATGCCGCGGGCCTTCCGGACCTGCGAAAATGCGCGGATGTTCACCGGAATCATCACCGGCGTGGGGCGTATCGCCGCCATCCACGACCTCGGCTCCTCCTCCTCCCACGGCAAGAGACTCGGCATCGCGGCGCCCGACGGCTACCTCGACGACGTCGGCCTCGGCGACAGCATCGCGCTCAACGGCGCCTGCATGACCGTCACCAGTTTCGACCCCGCACAGAGGCTCTTCACCATCGACATCTCGGCCGAGTCGCTCGATAAAACAGCGGGCCTGACCGAGGAAGGTGCGCGCATCAACCTCGAGAAGGCCTTGCGCGCGAGCGACCGCCTCGGCGGCCACATCGTCTCGGGCCATGTCGACGGCATCGGCACCGTGAGCCGCTTCGAGCCCGTGGGCGAGAGCTGGGAGCTGCGCGTGGTCGCGCCGCAGGCGCTGGCGCGCTTCCTGGCCTACAAGGGCTCGATCACCATCAATGGCGTGAGCCTCACGGTCAACACCGTCGCCGACGCGGCCGACGGCAGCAGCGAGATCAGCATCAACCTGATCCCGCACACCGTGCAGAACACCTCGCTGGGCGACCTGCGCGCCGGTTCGCGCGTGAACCTCGAAATCGACACCGTGGCGCGCTACGTGGAGCGCATGCTCCAGGCGGGCGTGCTGCAGCCGGCCCGGCCGGCCTGACACCGACATTCCCCGCATCCAAGGACCCCGCCCCATCATGAACGCATCCGTCACGCCGATCGGCGCCTCGCGCGCCAATCGGACGCCCGCGCCGATCTCCCCGGTCGAGGAGATCGTGGCCGAACTGGCCGCCGGCCGCATGGTCATCCTCGTCGACGAGGAAGACCGCGAGAACGAGGGCGACATCGTGGTCGCCGCCGACCACATCACGCCCGAGGCCATCAACTTCATGGCGCGCCATGCGCGCGGCCTGATCTGCCTCACGCTGTCGCGCGAGATGTGCGAACGCCTGCACCTGCCGCCGATGGTGGCGCGCAACGGCACCAAGCACGCCACCGCCTTCACGGTCTCGATCGAAGCCGCCGAGGGCGTGACCACCGGCATCTCGGCCGCCGACCGCGCCCGCACCGTGCAGGCCGCGGTGGCGCGCAACGCCGTGGCCGCCGACCTGGTGCAGCCGGGCCACATCTTCCCGCTGCAGGCGGTCGACGGCGGCGTGCTGATGCGCGCCGGCCATACCGAGGCCGGCTGCGACCTCGCCGCCATGGCCGGCTGCTCGCCCGCCTCGGTGATCTGCGAGGTGATGAACGAGGACGGCACGATGGCGCGCCTGCCCGACCTGCAGCTGTTCGCGGCCGAGCACGGCCTCAAGATCGGCACCATCGCGGCGCTGATCGAGCACCGCAGCCGCACCGAGTCGCTGATCAAGAAGGTCGGCTGCCGCGAGATCCAGACCGCCTGGGGCGCGTTCACCGCCCATGCCTTCGTCGACCAGCCCAGCGGCGGCGTGCACCTCGCGCTGGTGCGCGGCAAGTGGGCGCCCGAAGACACGGTCGACGTGCGCGTGCACGAGCCGCTGTCGGTGCTCGACGCGCTCGAGATCAACCGCTCGCTGCACTCGTGGAGCCTGGACGCCAGCCTCTCGCACATCGCGCAGCTCGACAGGGGCGTGGCCGTGCTGCTGAATTGCGGCGAAACGGCCCACGAGCTGCTGGCCCAGTTCGACGGCACCGCGCGCCCCGCGCAGGCGCCCGAGCGCGGCCGCATGGACCTGCGCAGCTACGGCATCGGCGCGCAGATCCTGCGCGAATGCGGCGTGCAGAAGATGAGGTTGCTCGGCACGCCGCGGCGCATGCCCAGCATGGCGGCCGGCTACGGCCTCGAGATCGCCGGCTATCTGGCAAAGGACTGAACGACATGCAAGGTGCAAACCAGGGCGCGGCCGACAAGCCGCTGGACGGCAACAGCGGCAAGGGACTGCGCATCGGCATCGTGCAGGCGCGCTTCAATGCCGACATCACCGATGCGCTCGCCAGCGCCTGCCTCGACGAGTTCGCGGCGCTGGGCGTGGCCGCCAACGACATCCACCACGTGCGCGTGCCCGGCGCGCTCGAAGTGCCGGTCGCGCTGCAGGCGCTGGCCGAGCGCGGCGGCTACCACGCGCTGGTCGCGCTGGGCTGCATCATCCGCGGCGAGACCTACCACTTCGAGCTGGTGGCCAACGAATCGGGCGCGAGCGTGAGCCGCGTGGCGCTCGACTACAAGCTGCCCATCGCCAACGCCATCCTCACCACCGAGAACCTCGAGCAGGCCGTCGCCCGCCAGACCGACAAGGGCCGCGACGCGGCCCGCGTGGCGGTGGAAATGGCGCGACTGCTGGCCGACCTTTCATGACCGACGACAACACCCAAGAAGACCAGGGAGGCGCTGCGCCGCAGCGTTCCGCACGACCGGACAAGGCGCGAGCGACGCGCACCGGCCTGACCTCCACCGGCGCGCGCAAGGCCTCGGCCAAGTCCAACCGTACCCGCGCGCGCGAGTTCGCGCTGCAGGCGCTCTACCAGCACCTGGTGGGCCGCAACGAGCCGGCCGCCATCGACAGCTTCACGCGCGACCTCGCGGGCTTCCACAAGGCCGACGCCGCGCACTACGACGCGCTGCTGCACGGCTCGATCGAAGGCGCCGAGCAGCTCGACGCGCTGATCGTGCCGCTGCTCGACCGCAAGCTGGCCGAGATCTCGCCGATCGAGCATGCCGTGATGTGGATCGGCGTCTACGAGTTCCAGCATTGCCTCGACGTGCCGTGGCGCGTGGTGCTCAACGAATGCATCGAGCTCGCCAAGGAGTTCGGCGGCACCGACGGCCACAAGTACGTGAACGCGGTGCTCAACGGCCTCGCGCCCCAGCTGCGTCCGCTCGAGGTCGAGGCCGACCGCGCGACCGGCAAGGCGCGGCCCTGATCCCGTCGTCTTCTCCTCTTCCTCCTTCTTCTTTCGCGAAGCACCCCGCATGAGGATTTCGACCCGGGCCGAGCGCATCGAGCCCTTCTACGTGATGGAAGTGGCCAAGGCCGCCGGCAAGCTGGCGCGCGAGGTGGCCCACACCGACCGGCCGATGATCTTCCTGAACATCGGCGAGCCCGACTTCACCGCGCCGCCGCTGGTGCAGGAAGCCGCGGCGCGCGCGGTGCGCGCCGGTGCCACGCAGTACACCCAGGCCACCGGCCTCGACCATCTGCGCGAACGCATCAGCCAGTGGTATCGCGACCGCTTCGGCGTCGACGTGCCGGCGCGCCGCATCGTGGTCACGGCCGGCGCCTCGGCCGCGCTGCAGCTGGCCTGCCTCACGCTGATCGAGGCCGGCGACGAGATCCTGCTGCCCGACCCCAGCTATCCCTGCAACCGCCACTTCGTGAGCGCGGCCGAGGGCAAGGCCGTGCTGATCCCGACCACCGCCGAGGAGCGTTTCCAGCTCAGCGCCGACAAGGTCGAGGCCGCCTGGACCGACAAGACCCGCGGCGTGCTGCTGGCCTCGCCCTCGAACCCGACCGGCACCTCGATCGCGCGCGACGAGCTGCGGCGCATCCACGAGGTGGTGAGCTCGCGCGGCGGCATCACGCTGATCGACGAGATCTACCTGGGGCTGTCCTACGACGATGCCTACGGGCAGACGGCGCTGGCGATCGACGACAACGTGATCAGCATCAACAGCTTCAGCAAGTACTTCAACATGACGGGGTGGCGGCTGGGGTGGCTGGTGGTGCCGGATGTTCTGGTGCCTGTGGTGGAACGGCTGGCGCAGAACCTGTTCATCTGTGCGAGCACGGTGGCGCAGTACGCGGCGCTGGCTTGCTTCGAGGCGGAGAGCATTGCGGAGTACGAGCGGCGGCGCGGCGAATTCAAGGCGCGGCGCGACTGGTTCATTCCGCAGCTCGAGGCGTTGGGGCTACCGGTTCCAGTGGTTCCCGATGGGGCGTTCTATGCCTGGGCCGATTGTTCGGGGCTGGCTGCTCGGCTCGGGATTTCGGGGAGCTGGGATTTTGCGTTCCAGGCTATGAAGCGGGCGCATGTGGCTGTGACTCCTGGTCGCGACTTCGGGACTGCTGATACTGCTAGCTTCATTCGGTTCTCTACTGCCAGTTCTATGGCGCATCTTGAGGAAGCTATTGGTCGGTTGCGTGGTTTGGCTGGATGAAGGTTTCGGCTTTCTGGTTTGAAGCTGCTTTTTTGTTAAGGCTGTTGGCCGGGAATTCCGCCCGGCGGCGGACCTACTTTCTTTTGCTTCGCCAAAAGAAAGTAGGCAAAGAAAAGGCGACCCCGCTGTCTGTGTCCCTCCGCTTCGCTACGGGCAACCTGCGGTGCTCGGGGAAAGCGGGGGTCCGCAGAACTCGCTGCACTTCGTTCCGCTCAGACAGCTGCGGCCCTTATCCCGCTTTCCCCTGCGCTCCTCGGCACAGCCAGAGGGGACTAGGGTCAACGCGCCGTGGCGCGTCCTTGTGTGGTGAGTGTGAGTGCGAAGGCCCTGGGTCTTCTTCTACCTGGGCCGAGCGAAGCGAAGGCCCGTCGGGTATCTGCGGCCGAGCGCAGCGACGGCCCGAACCACCCCTCTGGCTGCGCCGAGGAGCGCAGCGTTTCGCGGATAAGGGCTCGCAGCTGTCTGAGCGCAGCGCAGCGGAGCGAGTTCTGCGAGACCCCGCGAAACGCGAGCACCGCAGGTTGCCCGTAGCGAAGCGGAGGGTCGCAGACAGTGGGTCGCCTTTTCTTTGGTTACTTTCTTTTGGCGAAGCAAAAGAAAGTGACTCGCCCGCCGGGGCGAGACCCGGCCAACGGCCTAAAAAAAGAACACCAAAAGCAATGACCTACGAGTTCCCCCTACGCGTCTACTGGGAAGACACCGACGCCGGCGGCATCGTCTTCTACGCCAACTACCTCAAGTTCATGGAACGCGGCCGCACCGAATGGCTCCGCTCCCTGGGCGTCGAGCAGCACAAGCTGCGCAACGAAACAGGCGGCCAGTTCGTCGTCAGCGAGACCCAGATCAAGTACCACCGCCCCGCCCGCCTCGACGACCAGCTCATCGTCACCGCCGACCTGCGCCAGATGGGCTCCGCCTCACTGATAATCGCGCAGACCGTGCTGCTGAAGCCGGAGCAGGCGGGCGCCACCCCCACCCTGCTGTGCGAAGGCACGATCCGCATCGGCTGGGTCGACGCCGCCAGCCTGCGCCCGGCACGGATTCCGGCGCAGGTTTCGGGAACCCTCGAACGCTATCGCGGCTCCATGACTCAACCCTTCAAGCCATGAATCAAGATCTCTCCATCATCAATCTCCTGCTCCATGCCAGTTTCATGGTGCAAGCGGTCGTGCTCCTCCTGGTGATCGTCTCGATCGCGAGCTGGGCCGCGATCATCCGCAAGTACTTCGCGCTCAAGCGCATGCGCGCGCTCAACGACGACTTCGAACGCGAGTTCTGGTCGGGCACCAGCCTCAACGAGCTGTTCGCCTCGGCGGCGCAGAACGCCAAGTTCGCCGGCCCCATGGAACGCATCTTCGCCTCGGGCATGCGCGAGTACCAGAAACTGCGCGAACGCCATGTGAGCGACGCGCCCACGCTGCTCGATGGCGCCCGCCGCGCGATGCGCGCGAGCTTCCAGCGCGAGCTCGACGCGGCCGAACAGAACCTGTCCTTCCTCGCCACCGTCGGCTCGGTCTCGCCCTACGTCGGCCTGTTCGGCACGGTCTGGGGCATCATGCATGCCTTCACCGGCCTGGCCGCGCTGACCCAGGTCACGCTCGCCACCGTGGCGCCCGGCATCGCCGAAGCGCTGGTGGCCACCGCCATCGGCCTGTTCGCCGCCATCCCGGCCGTGGTGGGCTACAACCGCTTCGCGCGCGAGATCGACAAGATCGCGATCGCCCTGGAGACCTACATCGAGGAGTTCTCGAACATCCTCCAGCGCAACCTGTCCTCCAACCCGTCCGCGGCGGCCCCGGCGGGCCCCTCGGCCACCAACCGCTGAACCGGAGCGCGCACGCATGCCCGCCGTTTCGTCCCGCGGCCGCGGTCGCCGCACGATCAACGAGATCAACATGGTCCCGTTCATCGACGTGATGCTGGTGCTGCTGATCATCTTCATGGTCACCGCGCCGCTGATCACGCCGAGCGTGATCAATCTGCCCACGGTCGACCGCGCCAACAAGCAGCCCGATAAGCCGATCGAGATCGTCATCAAGAGCGACGACGAGGTCCAGGTCAAGAAGGATCCCTCCCAGGGCACCGGCGGCGCCTCGGTGCCGATGACGCAGATCGGCAGCATCGCCAAGGCCGCGCAGAACGGCGACGACCAGCGCCCGGTGGTCATCAGCGCCGACAAGTCGGTCAAGTACGAGACCGTGGTGAAGGCCATGAACCAGCTCAAGCGCGCCGGCATCGAGCGCGTGGGCCTGTCGGTCCAGACCACCAACGCCAAGCCGTAGCGCCAGCCGGACCCCAAAACGCATGTCACTTGCCCTCGATCGCCCCGAGTTCGCGCCGCCGCCGCAGCGCGGCACGCCGCGCGCCGTG